>NZ_JBHYHC010000170.1:0-18077 GCF_042738955.1 Umezawaea sp. NPDC059074 | reverse complement strand
TGTGTCGATTTCTCATGGCGTCTTTCCCGCCTTGACAAAGCGAAAAAGGGTGGGATAATTGGCGCAACCGGGGGTTAGCCCCCAAACGCCAAAGCGGTCGAGCACGATGACCAAACCCACCGCACTCGACCACCCAGCCATCACCGTCAAGCAGAAGCAGACCCAGCAGGCACCACAGACCGCGCCCCCACCAACCCCGTCCTCCGCAACAACGCAATCCCCAACGGCGTCAACGTGTGCAACACCGTATTCCGATTACGAGCCGACCGGATCAACCCAGCCTCCCGCAACACCGTCGCGTGCTTCGAAGCTCCAGCGATCGAAATCCCCAACCGCTGCGCCAGTTCACTGGTGGAGCAACTGTCGTCCAACACCTGCAACGCGGCAGCCCGCGTATGCCCCACCAACGCCCCCAACGCCTGCCCACCCTCATCCGGACTGTCCACATCAGACACAGTCCCCGCGTTGGCAGCAGTCGAGAACGCCAGGATAGGAGCATCCTCCCCACCCCGATCGATGAACAAGCATGTTTTCGGCGCAAGGAAAAGAGCTGGACTCAACAACAGCCCCCGGTCATCCAGGTGCACATCCCGGTCATCCTCCCCAGGGACGTGCAACACCGGCGACTCCCACCGCAACGCGGGATGCAACGTCCCGAACAGACCGTCCATCCCACCCGAGATCGCGATCCGACCCCGGTCGTCCCGCTCCGCGCGCAGGTGTTTCAGCGCTTGGTCCCAGTACGGCACCACCGCAGCGTTGCCGAACTCGAACACCGCCTCGGCCACCTGCCGCTGCCACGGTTCCGCGGGCTCCTGCCCTGACTCCGAATCGGACCTCCCCACCAGCCACAACAACTCGGACAACGGCTTTCTTCGGAACGTCATGCGCTCGATCCCGCCCAGCCGTCCGCCCAACCGCACGCGTACACGGCTGCGCCACACCGAGAAATTGCCTCCCGGCCGGTTGAACAGGTCGAGCGCGAACACACTTTCGGCAACCACCCCTAGACCGGTCACCATCTTTACGCGGGCTAGATCTTCAACGCTGAAGTGGATCCTCGGCACCTTGTCCCCCAGGACAATTCTCGTGCAAAAGCGTTCCCAAACCCCAGTTCAGGCGGAACGCCAGCGTAGGCCCAGACGAAACCGGCCGTCAACTCTGGTCAAGCCCCCGAATCGGGTGTATCCATGCCAGTTGACGGACCGCGCTCGACGCCATCCACGAGCGTTGACGACGGACACCGCGCACCCCCTGCGCTCGGGTTTCCCGGACCCGTTCGGCCGAACAGTCGAACGCCTCCGACCCGCCGATCCCCGCGTAACCCGAACGGATGCACGACGGGAACGCGAACCCCCGGCACTCCGAAACCGCCACCCGACTACCCCGCGACCTTCGGCTTCCCGCACGACAGCACGACAGAACGGGCGGTCCGCGAAGATCGCGAACCGCCCGTTCGGGGGTCAGGAAACCGGCCGAAGCCCCTGCGTCACCGGTACTTCATGTCCAGGTACGCGGGCGTGTGGTACCCCGAGTACTGCGGGTACGGGTCGTTGCGCGGCACCCTCGGCTTGGGCTTCTGCGGGTGGACGTTCCACGAACTCGACGAGCCCTTCCCCCAGCACGCCAGGAGGCACGTCTTCGGCACGGGGACGTTGTACGAGGGCCTGCGCCAGTCCCCGCCGAACACCATGCACCCGAGGAAGTTCTCCCCGCCACCGGAGCAGAACTTGTTCTCCATCGGATCCGGTTGACCCTCCGGGAGCGGGCACGGTCCCGGCAGCGGGACCACCCCCTTCATCGAGGGACAACCGCTGCTGAGCATCCGGTCGATGTCCGCCGCGAGGTTGTCCGCGTGCTCCTTGGCCGCCTTCGCGCGGGCCTCGGCCTCCTTCGCGGGTGCCTCCCTCGCCGCCTGGATGAGGTCGCGCTCGGACATTCCCGCACTTGCCGCGCCCGCCGCCTGCCCGACCACGTCCACCGACGCCGCGGCACCCGCTACGGCGGTGTTCTTGATCGTCGTGCCCACCGCCTTCTCGGCGATCTCCGCTCCCTTCCCCAGCACCCGTGCGGCACCACCGGTGGCGAAGCCCAGGATGGCGAGCCCGAAGCCCATCTTGTTGTTGTCCCGCAATGACTTGTACCCGTCGTAGCCGTTGACCAGGAGTCCTGCGGTGAAGACGATCCCGAAGGCCAACCCGGCCGGGTTCAGGGCCATCCCGGCCACACCGAGCGCGAGCCCGATGGTTCCGGTGTGATCGTCCGCCCACTTCACCACGGTCGTCGCCACAGCGCCGATCCCCTGCACCGCGTCGTCTACCCAGTCGAACCACCCGAGCCCGCTGGGGTCGAGCTTGGTGATCGGGTTGTTGTCCGCGTAGCTGTACCCCTGCATCTGCTGGGGGTCGTCGACGTCGAGGAGCGGGTCCGCCGACAGGAACCGCCCCACCGCGGCGTCGTACAGCCTCGCCCCGATCCCGACCAGCCCGGTCGACGCGTCGACCGTCCCCCCGACGAACCCCTTCTGACCGGGGAACGCCGTGGTCGCGCCGCGTGGCGCGCCGAACGGGGCCTGGCGCCGCCGCGTCACGTCGAGCGTGTCGGACTTCACCGACACCTGGCTGGTCCCCTGCTCGTCTCCCGCCACCCACGACAGGCCGTTCTTGTCCCGGATGGCGACCGTCGTGCGCCCGAACGCGTAGTACCGCGTGGGCTCCAGCGCGCCGCTGGTGGTGAGCTTCAGCTCCTCGCCGTCCAGGTAGAGGGTGGTGCCGGTGGGGTCGCGGCGGATCAGCCGGTTCCCGTTGGCGTCGTAGAGGTACTCGGTGGTCTTACCCGCCTCGGTGACCTTGGTGACGTGGCCTTCGCCGTCCCAGTCGAGCTTCTGCTCCGCTCCCCCGGTCTTGCGGGTCGTCGTCTGGCCGATCTCGTTGTAGGCGAACGAGTCGGTGGTCGTCCCGGCGGGCGTGGTCGAGGTGACCGAGGTCAGCGTGTGCGGCCGGGGCTCGGTCGGCGCCGGGTAGGCGTAGGTGCGGACCGTGTCGCCCGAGCTCGTGTGCCGGGTCTCGGTGCGCCGGTTGCCCACCTTGTCGTAGGTGAACGACTGCCAGTACGGCGCCGGCCCGCCGAGCCCCGCCGTGGTCGGCTGCGCGTCGCAACCCCCGGTCGGGGTCCACGCCTCGGTGACGCGTTGCAGGTAGTCGGTCGTGAAGCACTGCACGTCCGGCACCTGGCCCAGCGGCGTGTCCGCGATCGAGGTGACGTTGCCCGAGTCGTCGTAGGAGTAGTGGGTGTCGGCCTGCATCGGCGCGGGGACCTCGGCGTCCAGGACCGTCCGGTCGAGCCTGCGGGTGTTGGTGTCGTAGTAGCGCGACAGCCAGACCCGCTTGCCCTCGTCGCCGAGCTGGAGCCGCTGTGTCTCGCCGTAGCGGGTGTACTGGACGTCGCTGACGAGGTGCACGTCTCCACCGCCGAACCCGCTGGTGGCGGAGGTCATCGAGCCGAAGTCGTTGCGGCTGACGGTCGTGGCCTCGGCGGGCAGCGAGCCGATCGCGGCGAACGCCGTGGAGGACACGCTCTCGTCGGCGTTGTACTTGGTGTAGGAGGTGTAGGTCTTGCCGAGCGCCTGCTCGGTGTCGGGGATGGTGACCGACTTGCCGGTGGGGCTGTACAGCGCCGAGTACCCCAGGACGGACGTCCGGTAGGCCTTCCCGTTCACGTACCGGGTGGACGTGGCGAGCCGCCCCTTGGCGAACAGGACCGTGTCGTACGTCCAGTCCGCCAGCACCGGCCCGGTCTTCGAGCCAGACCGCATCGCGGTCTTGCGGCCCAAGACGTCGTAGTCGAAGGCCAGGGTGGAGTTCTTGGCGTCGGTGGTGGTCTCCAGCCGTCCCGCGTTGTCGTAGGTCATCGTCGTGAGGCCCTTGTCGGGGTCCTCGTCGCGGACCTTGCGACCGCGCAGGTCGTAGGACCGCCGCCACGTCGTGCCCGCCGGGTCGGTCACGGACGCGAGCGCGCCCGCCGGGGTGTAGGTGTACGTCGTGCTGTCGGCCGCCCCTTCCGGCTTCGGGCCGTGGTACTGGCGCAGCTCGGTGGTCTGCCCGCGCGCGTCGGACACCGTGGTCGTCGCGATGCCGCCCTTCGGCGGGGTCACGTCCACGCGGTCGCCGCGGTAGGCCGTGGTCGTGCGCCACAGCTCGTGCGCGCCGCCCATCGTCACCGCAGCCACCGGACGGCCCGCGCCGTCGTACGAGGTGACCTCCTGCGAGGGGATGTCCACGTCGCTCGCGACCCACAGCTTGTCGTCCACCGGGGAGTCGGTGAAGTACGGCTTGGTGGTCTTGTACGCGCGGCCCTGCGTGTCGTAGCGGGTGTCGACGATCAGCCTGCCGCCGCCGAACGCGGGCTGCTGGACCTGCCGCGGCCGCAGCAGGCCGTCGTAGAGCTGGTTGCTGGTCGTGTAGTTGCCGTTCGGGCCGAGCGCGCTGGTCGTGACCACGCTCGGCGCGTCGGTGTGGTAGGCGTAGGAGAACTTCTGGTTGCCGCTCTGCGTCGCGGGATCGCGGTTGGCCAGCCACACCTCGGTCTTGCGGCCGAGCGCGTCGTACGCCGTCGTCGTCTTGCGCTGGTTGGCGTCGATCTGCGTGACCGGCTGCCCGAACGCCGTCTCGACCACCGTGGACGTGGTGTGCTGCTTCGCGTTGGTGGTGGTCACGCCCGTCACGGGTCCGCCGGTCGTCGGCGTGTAGGCCGTGGTGGTGATGTTGCCCAGCGCGTCGCCCGCGCTGGTGGCCCGGCCGTGGACGTCGAACACCGCCGTGGACGCGAGCGCGTACACCGGGGCGGTGGACCCGGCGGGGCGCTGGTCGAGCACCTCGGACCTGGTCGCGTTGCCCGCGGTGGGCCGGTCGGCGAACCCCTTGCCGTCGTAGGCGTAGCGCGACGCGGAGATCGCGTCGGCCGGGAACACCGGGGTCTGGCCGCACGCCTTGGCAACCGTCTCCGTCGTCGCGACGGACGTCATCAGCCACGCGTCGGTGTTGCGGTTGTACGTGGTCGTGGTGCAGGTGTCGTCGGCCGCGGTGGCCGTGTCCCCCAGGTCGTTGGTCTTCACCAGCTGGCCGAACTCGTCGTAGGTCGACTCCTCACGGGTCGTGCGCCACCCGCCCGCGGCCAGCGCCGTGTAGCTCGTCGACACGCCCGGAGCGACCCGGTACGCGGTGAACTCGCCGCGCTTGGCGGTCGGGCCCGCCACGACCGGGGTGGTGACGGACTTGGCGACCACGCCCTCGCCGGTGCCGTCGTGGGTCTGGCTCTCGAACAGCGTGCCCTGGAGCCACTGGTCGTCGACCCGGCTGCCGCCCGCGGAGTCGGTCACCGAGACCGAGCGCGTGCCGGTCGGCTGCTTGTCGCCGTTCATCCCCCGGTAGTAGCGCTCCTCGGTCATCGTGACCGGGCCGCTGGGGTCGTCGGGCTTGCCCTGCCGGATCCGGACCTTGCCGAAGCCGCGGTACTCGTTCCAGGTGCGGTTCTTGTCCTTGGTGAACTCCGAGGTGTCGTACGCCCACGCCGCGCCGTCGAGGTACTCGTAGCTGGTGACCTGCTCGGGGTTGGTCGAGATCCGGTCGGACTGGACGACCGACTCGACGACGTACTTCTGGAAGTAGTCGGTGCGCTCGGCGAAGTCCTTCTTCGCCCACGTCGCCGGGAAGCAGCGCAGGGTGTTGGACTCGGCCTTCGCCGGAGCGGTGGTGCAATCGGGGCGCGCGTAGTTCACCGACAGCACGCCACCCGCCTCCGACAGCACGCCGGTGACGCGGTACCGGTTGAGCGGGCCCATGCCGGAGCCGTCGGTCGCGCCGACCCGGTTCGGGAACTTCGCGCCGGTGAAGGACACCGCGGGCAGGGTGATGGGCGTGGCGCCCGCGAGGCCGGTGTGCGTGACGCCCTTGAGCCACAGCGCGGCCTTCTCACCGTCACCCGGTGACGGGAACTGCTGGTCCAGCGTCCAGGACTCCACATCCTTGTAGGTCGTGCCGGACAACACCTTCGTGGTCACCGAGGCGAGCCGCTTGCCGGACCAGAACGACGGCCCGTGCTGGTCCTTGCAGGTGGCCGCGGCGCACTTGTCGGCCCAGGACACGTCCGGCCAGTTGTCCTTCTTGCCCTCCACGCAGTCCGAGCCGGGCACGCACCGGTCGGCGACCGCGAAGTCGACCCGCCCGGTGGCCTTGGCGCTCGACCCGTCGCGCAGGCCGTACTCGGCCGACGCCAGCGTGCCGCCCCTGGTGTAGGAGACCGCCGCGTCCTTGCCGTTGGCCCCGTAGGAGTTGGTCTCCTTGGTGTAGCCGTAGACGATCACGTTGCCGTTGCGGTCGATGACCTTGTCGAGGTTCCACCGCCAGGCCTGGGTGCACGACGACGCGTCGAACGTGGCCTGGTGGCAGGGTTCTCCGGCGTCGTCGCCGTAGACCGGGACGGTCCACGTGGAGCCGGAGTCGGGCCGGGACCCGTAGAGGTACTGGGTCCCGTCCACGGTGGTGATCCGCCAGTACTCGCCGTCCCGCGCGCCGTTGCCGGAGCCCGAGAGGCGTTCGACGCGCGAGCCGTCGTCGCTCTTGGGCCGCCACGTCCCGGTGGCGTCGTCGCGGATCAGCTCACCGGCCTTGGACCCGTAGGACGCCACGGCGTTGTCGCTGCGCCAGCACAGGTCGCCCACCTTGTCCGACGGCGTGGTGCCGCCCATGGTGTCGGCCGCGCACGGCAGGTAGCGGCGTTCGACGAAGCCGACCGACAGGTCCCAGCCGTCGCCGACCCAGGACGCCTGGTTGTTGGTGGCGCTGGTCCGGCCGTCCACCGCGGACGACGAGTAGGTCAACCCGAGCTGGGGCGTGAACCCTCCCGGCGCGGGCGGCACCCGCAGCGGGTAGGACCAGCTGAAGTCGCCCGTCTGCGTGGACACGTCCCAGGTGGCCGACGGGGCCAGCGGCGAGGCCTTGCTGGTGCCGCCGCCGTCCGGCGCCGAGCCCTCGGGCTGGTCGCCGTGCAGCTCGGCCAGCGCGGCGGGGTCCGCGCCGCGCGGGGTCATCGTCTGCGCTCCCACCGGGGTCGACCCGGTGGTCGGCAGCTCCACCGACGGCCCGCCAGCCGCCCACGCCGTGGCGGGCAGGGCGGTCACCACCGCGGCGGCGAGGACGAGCGGGAGTGCGGCCGCGACGGTCCTGCGGACCGCCTTCCCGATCCTGGCGCTCATTCGAACACCGCCGTCACGGCCGGAGCGCGCAGCAGCGCGTAGCCGAGCTTCTTCTCCACTGTCTGCCCTTCGCAGTCGGCCTGGAGCGACACGAACCGTTCGCCGCCGAACGAGCACCGGTAGAGCGCCTGGCTGTCGACGCCCTCAGGCGCCGCCGTCCACACGCCGCCGAGCGGGCCGACGACCGTCGCGCCCTCGCACGCCTGGTCGGTGGACGGGTAGAGGTCGGATCCCGTCCGGCACTGGTAGAGCTTCTGCGTCCCGGTCTGCCCGGCCAGGTCCAGCAGCCCCTGCGGCCCCTCGGCGCGGTACGCGGCGGGTGCGCCCTCGGTGGTGCTGCTGTGGTCGAACCCGTCGAGGTTGTACCGCGCGAAGGTCGCGTAGGCCGCCGTGTAGCCGAGGAGGCCCTTGCTCGTCGCGCCCTCGCAGGTCGCGGCGCGCGACTCGAACCGGTCGGACGCGGTCGCGCACTGGTAGACCGCGATCGTCGGGATGTTCGTCGGCTGCTTCGTGTACACCGACCCGATCGGGCCCAGCACCGACGCGCCCTCGCAGGCGGCGTCCACCGAGGTGAACGAGTCCGCGCCCGCCCGGCAGGCGTACAGCGCCTTCGTGTTCTCCCCCTCCGTCACCAGCCTGCCGAGCGACGTGTCGAGGTGCGTCCCGGCCCGCGGGTGGTCCGTGGCGCCGGAGGACCGGTCGCCCGCCGCGTCCACGAACCGGCCGAGCTGGCCGGGTTCCGGAGCGGCCCAGCCGCCGCGCACGGCGATCCGCCCGTCGGTGACGGGACCCTCGGAGAGCCGCACCTCGTCGAGCGAGCCCGCGAAGAACCCGGTGGACTGGCCGTCGGCCTTGGCCCGGCCGAACACCGTCGACCCGGTGGCGGGCCAGAGCAGCACGCCGTTCCTGGTGCCGACCAACTCCCCGTCGACGTACAGGCGCAACTGCCGCGCGGGGTAGTCGTAGACACCCTCCACGTGCGCCCACTGGTTCACCGCCGGGGCCACCGCGGACGCGGCGTACACGAGCGGCGAGCCGTCCTGGTCGGCGCGGGCCGCGCCGAACACCCACCGCTTCACGTCCGGCCGGTACTGGAGGACGAACCCGCTGTTGCGGTCGCCGTCCTGGCTGACGATCGTCGACACCTGCGTGTCGTTGGCGAGCCTCGCCCACCCGGCCACGGCGAAGCTGTCCCGCATGGGGACCCGCGGCGCGGGACCGGTGGCGAACCCGGTCGTCCCGTTGAGCTGGAGGGCCTGCCCGGTGACGCCCGGACCGAAGCTCGTGCCGCCGGACAGCGCGGCCTTCCCCTTGCGCCAGGTCACGTCCGTCGCCGTGCCGTCGTCGAACCGGTAGTAGCCGAGGTCGGCGTCCGGCACGTCGTCGTGCACCTTGCGCACCTCGTCGTCGCCGATCGCGCGGCCGAACACCCGCACGTCGTCCACGGCCCCGGAGAACGGTGAGCCGTTGACGCCGTCCCACCGGTCGCGGCCGATGGTGAACGGCCCGGACGACGGCAGCACGCTCACGCCGACCCGGACCGCGGAGAGCGTCCCGTTGACGTAGAGCCGGACCTGGTGCGCGTCGGCGTCGTAGGACATGGCCAGGTGCGTCCACTCGCCGGACACGGCGGTCTCCGCGGAGGCCAGCACCGTCACGGCCGAACCGGGCGCGTCCTTGTCCGCGGTCGGCACGACGAGCCACCACTTCTCGTCCTCACCGCCGTAGCCGAGGACGAACGAGCTGAGCCGGTTGCCGTCCTGCCCGAGCACCGCTCCCCCGACGCCCGGCTTGGTCAGGTAGACCCACGCCGTGCTGGAGAAGCTCTTGGTCGTGTCCAGCACCGGACCCGACGTCTGGGCGAACCCGGTGCTGCCGTTGAACATCAGCGCCCCCGGCCCGCTGCGGCCGCCGACCCACGACGCCCCTGCGGTGAGGGTCGCCGCCTTGCCGCGCCCGGTGGCGTCGGCCGTGGTGGTGCCGGTGTGCTCGTCCAGGTCCCAGCGCGCGGCGTCCGCGACCGGCAGCGCGGCCGGTCCGGTCTGCGCCGGGTAGGAGCGGACCAGCGCCGAGATGCGGTCCGAGTCGAGCGCGCCGGTGTAGAGCCGGACGTCGTCCACGCTGCCCGGCCAGAACTCGGCGGGCTGCCCGTTGACCTTGCCCCGGCCCACGACGAGCCCACCGGTCGGCAGCCACGGCGTGTTCAGCGTGCCGTCGCCGACCCGGCTCCCGTTGACGTAGAGCCAGATCTTCTTCACCGCCGGGTCGTACAGGCCGACCAGGTGCGTCCACGTGTCCACTTCGGACGGCAGCGTCGACACGACCGCCTTGGTCACGACCGCGTTGGCCACGTCGGACTCGGGCATCTCGAACGTCCACGCGCCGAACTGGTTGTTGTCCGCGTCGATCACGTGCCCGAGGCGGAACTTGCTCGTCTTGGCCCCGTCGACGGTGACAGCGTCGATCTTGCACACGGTGGTCGGCGTGGAGAGGTCGCAGTCCTTGTTGGGCAGCTTGACCCACGCCGAGACGCTGAACGCCTGGTCGGTGCGCAGGTCGACGCCGGTGGTCGTGGCAGCGCCGGTGCCGTCGAGCGTGACGGCGTTGCCGACCCGACCGGGGCCGAACGCCGCGCCGGAGCCCAGGGTCGCGGTCTTCGCGCCGACCGCGTCCCCGGCCGTGCGGCCGCTCGTCTCGTCGAACGGGTAGTTGTGGATCAGCGTCAGGTCGCGGCCCGCCATGGTCTGGATCTCCGCCGCGAACAACGTCCGCGAGTAGGCCGCGACGTCGTCGATCGCGCCCTTGAAGTACTCCACCGGACCGCCGGACCACTTCGCCCGGCCGATCTGGAAGCCGCCGGAGGCGTTCCACGTGTGCGTGTGCGCGGCCGACCCGACCAGCGTGCCGTTGACGTAGAGCTGGATCTGCTTGGCGGGGGCGTCGTAGATGCCCACCAAGTGCGTCCACTGCCCGACCTGCACCGACCCGCCCGCGGCGTCGGCGCGCTTGCTGCCGTCGTCCACGGCGTCGCCGTCGAACATCGCGAAGCTCCACTTGCCGTCGTCACGGGCGCGCAGCTTGAACGCGCTGACGGTCGCCCCGTCCTCGGACACCACCGTGCGCAGCGCGCCGCCCTGGTCCACCCGAGCCCACGCGGCGACCGAGAAGCTCTGGTTCGTGTCCACGGCGTGCGCGGTGCTCGTGCTCGCGTTCGCCGTGCCGTCGAACCGCAGCGCCAGGTCCGTGGGGTCCGGCATGCTCGTCTGGCCGCCGGTGTAGTCCGCCGTGCCCGCGGCCGTGCCGTTCAGGCTCCGCGGGGAGGAGTCCTTGAGGTTGCCGTCGAGCTTCCAGTTGCCGACCGCCACGTTGTCGCGGCTGACGATGCCCTTGATCTCCTCGGCCGACAGCACGCGGCCGTAGGCGCGCACCTCGTCGACGCCGCCGATCCACGGGTTGGCCGGGCTGGTGCCCTGCCACTTGCCGCGACCGACCAGCAGCGGGCCGGTGGCGTTGAAGCCCGCCGTCCGGGTGGCGGTGCCGGACAGCTCGCCGTCGACGTAGATCCGGATCTGCTTGGTCGGAGCGTCGTAGACGCCGGTCAGGTGCGTCCACACCCCCGGCTTCGCGATCCGGGCGCTGCGCACCAGCGAGTCCGAGGGCCTGCTCACGGCATCGGCCGACGGGAGGTAGAACTCCCACATGTCGCCGCCCGCGTCACTGCGGTAGGCCAGCGAGAACCCGCTGTTCACCGCGCCGTCCTGGGAGACGACCGTGGTCGCCTGGTCGCCGCCCGGATCCTGGTCGAGCTTCGCCCACGCCGACACGGAGAAGCTCTGGTCGGTGCGGACCACCGGCGCGCCGGTGCTCACGAAGTCCTCGGCCTTGTCCAGCCGCACGGACCCGTTCACCGCGCCGTCCGCGACGAACCGCGCGCCGCCGCGCAGCACGCCCATGGCCCCGCCCGGCACCGCGTTGAGCGCGGTCGTGGCGTCGCCGTCGTCGAACTTCCAGTAGCCGAGCTGGACGTTCGCCCGGCTCACCAGCGCCCCGATCTCGGCGGGCGTCAGCACGCGGTCGTACACCTGCGCCTCGTCGACCGAGCCCTGCCAGAAGTTGGTGGGGGTGCCCTCCCACGTCGCCCGGCCGACCCGCAGCGGGCCGGTGGCGTTGAACCCGCCGGTCCTCGGCGCGGACCCGGCCAGCACCCCGTTGACGTACAACCGGATCTGCCCCGCGGGCGCGTCGTAGACGCCGCTCAGGTGCGTCCACTCCCCCACCTTCGCGATGGGTCCGCTGCGCACCAGGGAGTCCGACGGCCGCTGCACGGTGTCCGCCGACGGCATGAGGAACTCCCACACGTCGCCGTTCGGGTCGCTGCGGTAGTCGAGGAAGAAGCCGCTGTTGACCGCGCCGTCCTGCGACAGCAGCGACAGAGCGACGTCGCCGCCCGGATCGCGGTCGAGCCTCGCCCACGCCGCCACGGTGAAGCTGCCGTCCGTGCGGACGGTGTTGGGGGCGGACATCTGGGCGCCGGAGCCGTCCATCGTCAGCGCCGAGCCGACCGCGCCCGTGCCGTAGCTGGTGGCGCCGGTGGTCGTGCCGTCGTGGCTCGCCAGGAACGCGGTGTCCTTGGCGTTGCCCTCGAAGGACCACTGCGCCACCGGGCCGTTGCCGGAGCGCACGTAGATCCGGTACGTCGTGGTCGGGCTGCGGTGCCCGGCGCGGTCGACGCTCTGCACGTACAGGGTCTGCGGGCCGTCCTTGACGGGCGCGACGTCCACGACCGCCTTGCCCCCCAGCGCGTCCGCGTCCACGCTCGTGGACGGCGGGTCGTTCCAGCCGTACAGGTAGTGGTCCACGTCGGCCACGCCGGACGCGGTGAAGGTGAACTTGCCGGGCACGCCGACACCGCCGTGCCACGCGTTGTCCTGCTGGTAAAGGTCACCTGCCACACCAGGAGCCACGTCGATGCCGACGCGGTCCGGCCGGAACGGCCTGCCGGGCCCGTTGAGCCAGTCGCCGCCGTCGTAGCCGTCACGGGCCCACAGCGTCCAGCTGACGAACTGCCCGTCCCGGTTGCGCAGGTCGAGGGTCTTGCTGAACGTGCTGCCCGACACCTGCGTCGGCCCCTCGGAGTGCTCCACGCTCGCGCCGCCGTAGACGTCCCACACCGCGGTCAGGTTGTCCGGGTCGGGGTCGGTCAGCTTGCCGATGAGCCGGATGTGGTCGTCGCCGACGTAGGGCACGCCGTCGCACCACTTGCACGGCGCGGGCAGCGGCGGGTCGGTGGCGAGCTGGGTCGGCGGGTTCGGCCGGGAGTTGTAGTTGACGACGATCTTCGTGGCCAGCGCGTCGTACTTGCGCCACGCCATGTTGTCGCCCTCGTTCTCGGCCTTGATGAAGTAGGCCGACCAGCAGGTCGTGCACAGGCCGTTGTTCTGGTTGACGTTGAAGCCGATGCCCTTGTTGCCGGCGCACCCCGAGTAGGCGCTCTCCGCGGGCCGCGTGTCGACCCGCCAGCCACCGGGCATCGCGTTCCACCGGGTGTCCTGGTTGATCGTGGCGTTGGCCATCCACAGCTCGTGGTTGCGGGTGTTGCAGCTGGGGCCGTAGACGATCGTGGCGTTCAGGTTCGCGCTGATGATCCGCTTGCCCTCCAGGAAGCGGGTGTCGAACTGCCAGTACGACCGGGCGGTGCCGATGCCGTTGCAGCCCGCCCATCCGGTGCAGGTGCCGACCTTCGCCCAGGTGTCCACGTCGTCCGCGCCGTACCAGTGCCTGCTCTCCGGCTTGCCGCTGAACACCTTCGTCCAGTCGCTGCGGTCGAACGTGCGCCAGTCCGGGTCGATGGTGATCGGGAACGCGGCCTTCGGGTCGGTGAGCAGCGCGAGGTCCGGCGTGAGCGTCAACTCGGTGCCGGACACGGCCACGCCGACCACGGCTTGCCGGTCGCCGGAGCTGTCCCACATCGTCGACGGCGGCGCCTGGAACACCACCGCGCCCGAGGCGTCCTTGGCCTCCAGCGCGCCGGTGGGCGTGGCGGTCACGCTCAGCCCGTCGGTGGTGAGCGCGAGCTTGATCGAGCGCAGCGCCGGGTTCGCGGCGGCCTCGGCGGTCTTGACCACGAGCTGCTGCGCCACGCCGTCGGTCTGCGCGCGCAGCACCAGGTCGACGTCCGGGAGGACGTTCGGGTAGGTGGCCGTGGCGCCGTCCAGCTTCGGCTCGGGCAGCGGCGTGGGCCAGCTCATCGTCAGCGTCCGGCCGGGCTCGCCGAACGCGACCATCGGCCGGTCGCCGCCGCCGGAGAACACGAGCGGCTGCGCGACCGTCCTCGGTGCGACCGTCCGGTCGGGACCGACGGCCAGCGTCGGGTCCGCCTCCACCCAGCCCTGACCGCGCCTCACCCGCGCGGCCGCGGTGGTGACCTCGGCGACCAGCGAGCCGTCCGGCGCGGCGGACACCTTGCGCGTGGCCGTGGTCAGCGACGCGACCACAACGTTCTCGCCCTGCCTGCGCGCCGCGGCGAACGCCGCGTCCTCGCCGACCGCCTCGGCGATCCGCGCGGGCGGCACGACGACGGGTCCCGTGACCGGCCGCGACCCGACCGCCACCGGCGCCATCACCAGCGCCAGCGCCACCCCGGCGATCACCCACCGTCCGCGCTGCTTCCCAGCTACGACCGACACCACACCCAGCCCCCTCGACCCCAGTGCGAGGCACAGGTGTCGTGCCCCGGCGCACACCGTGGACGAGGGACCTTGCACGCGGCCGGCACGAGGTGAAGGAGCAGGTCACACGCCGTGCGTGTTGCGGTGGGACGACCCGATGGGCGAAACTCCGGGGAGGGGGACGGCCGCTCGCCGCGGCCGTGGGCTGACTGCCGGGGGGCACGGGTGGGGCTGCTGTTCCGACTGCTGGGCGCGGTGGGCGTCGCCGACGACCGCGGACCCGTGGTCATCAAGCACGCGAGGGTCCGGTCCGTGCTGGCCGCGCTGCTGGTCGACGTCAACAAGGCCGTCTCCACCGAGACCCTCGTGGACCGGGTGTGGGGCGAGGACCTGCCCAAACAGCCGCGCGACGCCTTGTACAGCTACGTGTCCCGGCTGCGGTCGGCATTGACCACCGTCACCGGGGCTGCGCTCGTCCAGCGGCCCGGCGGGTACCTCCTCCAGACCGACGCGGACACCGTCGACCTGCACCGCTTCCGCGCCCTCGTGGCCCGTGCCGCGACCGGGGACGACGCGCACCGGGTCGAGGTGCTGGCCGACGCGCTGGCGCTGTGGACCGGCACGCCCCTGGAGGGCCTGACCGGGCCGTGGCCGACGAGCACCCGCGAGGTGCTGGAAGCCGAGCTGCTGACCGTCCGGCTGGACCACTTCGACGCCCGCCTGCGCTTGGGCGGGCACGCGGACTGCGTCGGCCAGCTGGACGCGCTGGCCGCCGAACGCCCGTCCGACGAGCGCGTGCTGCGGGCGTTGCTGACGGCGCTGGTCGGCAGCGGCCGCAGGCACGAGGCCCTGACCCGCTACGCCGAGCTGCGCCGACGGCTCGCCGACGAGCTGGGCGTCGACCCCGGCCCGGAGCTGCAACGCCTGCACCAGGAGATCCTCGCCGCGGACGGCCCCGTGGCCCCGACGCCGAAGGCGGTCCCCCGCCAGCTGCCCGCGCCGCCGCGGCACTTCCTGGCCCGCGACCGCGAACTCGCCGTGCTCAGCCGTGCTCTCGGTGACGGCGGCGCGGTCGTCATCTCCGCCATCGGGGGTGGCGGCGGGATCGGCAAGACCACGCTGGCGGTCCACTGGGCGCACCGGAACCTGCACCGCTTCCCGGACGGCCAGCTCTACGTGAACCTGCGGGGGTTCGACCCCGACAGCGAGCCGACACCCCCGTCGACGGCGCTGCGCGGGTTCCTCGGCGCGCTCGGCGTGCCACCCGGCTCGGTGCCGCCGGACCTGGACGGCCAGTCCGCGCTGTACCGCAGCGCCCTCGCCGACAAGCGGATGCTCGTGGTGCTCGACAACGCCGCCGACACCGCCCAGGTCGCTCCCCTCCTGGCGGGCGGGACCACCTGCCTGACGCTGGTGACCAGCCGCAGCCCGTTGACCGGTCTGGTCGCCGTGCACGGCGCGCTGCCGGTGCCGCTCGCCGTGCTCTCCGACCACGAGTCCCGCGCCCTGCTGGCCCGCCACCTCGGCGAGGCCCGGATGGCCGCCGAACCGGACGCGGTGGACGACGTCGTGCGGCACTGCGCGGGCCTGCCGCTGGCTCTCGGCATCGTGGCCGCCCGCGCGACCACCCGCCCCGACCTCGGCCTCGCCGCACAGGCAGCGGCCCTGCGCGACCACCGCACCCGCCTGGACGCCCTGGACACCGGCGACGCCGACCTGAACCTGCGCTCCGTGCTGTCCTGGTCCTGCCGAGCCCTCACGCCTGCCGCCGCGCGCCTGTTCGACCTGCTCGGCCTGACTCCGGGCCCGGACGTCTCCACCGCCGCCGCGGCCGCCCTCCTGGCCGCCGACCCCACCGCCCCGCTCGCCGAGCTGGAGGCGAACCACCTCGTCACGCAACCGGAGCCCGGCCGCTACCGGATGCACGACCTCGTCCGCCTCTACGCCGCCGAGCGCGCGAACCACGACGACCCCGCCCTGCGGCGCATCGTCGACTTCTACCTCCACACCGCCCACGCCGCCGACCGCCTGCTCGACCCGCTGCGCCCGGCCCTGACCCTCACCTCCACCCCCGAGGACGCCGCCCCCCTCACCCACCACGACTCCACGGAAGCCCTGACCTGGCTCACCACCGAGTACCCCTGCCTGCTCGGCGCTCAACGACTCGCGACCACCCAGGGCTGGCACGCCCGCGTGTGGGAACTCGCGTCCGTCCTGGACACCTACCACTGGCGGCAGGGCCACACCGCCAACCACGTGGCCGTCCTGAACGCCGCCGTGGCAGCGGCGGAGGCCGACGGCGACGCGGCCGTCCAGGCGAGGCTGCACCGCAACCTCGGCCAGGTGCACACCAGGCTGGGCGCCCGCGAGCAGGCCATGACCCACCTGGAGCGTTCACTGGCCGCGGTGCGCCGCACCAACGACCCCCTCGGCGAGGCTCACGCCCACTCCACCCTCGCCCGCACGTGGGGCCAGGGCGGCGACCTGCACCGCGCGAAGGTCCACGCCACCACGGCCCTGCACCTGTACCGCGCCACGACCGAACGCACCTGGGAAGCCGACGCCCTCAACCAACTCGGCTACATCGCCGCCCTCCTCGGCGAACACGACGAGGCCTTGGCCCGCTGCCAGGCGGCCCTGACCCTCAACCGCGAACTGGGCCGCGAGATCGCCCAGGCGGAGGCGTTGGACAGCATCGGCCAGATCCACGAGAACACCGGCCACCTCACCGAGGCACTGGACTGCTACCGCTCGGCGATCACCCTGTTCGACCGCCACGCCCACAACCACGACCTCGCGGGCACCCTGGACCAGTTGGCCAGAGTCCACTTGGCACTGGGCGACCCCACCGAAGCCAGACGAGCCTGGGACCGCGCCCTACCCCTCTACCGAACCCAAAACCGCACAGAAGACGCCGAACGCGTCCGCACCACCCTCGCCAACCTCACCACGACCCCCAGCCTCACCCCCACCGCCTGACCACACAAGCCTCTTCCTGGCACCACTGGACCCACGGTCCACCACTGCACGGAACTCCACTGCCTGGTGCACGCAACACCACCGGGCCAGGGTTGATCACAGGGCACCGCACCAGCGGCTCCCGGACCCCAGTAGGAGAACACCGTGACCACCACCTGGTTCATCACCGGCGCGTCCCGCGGCTTCGGCGTGGAGATCGCCCGCCAGGCACTGGACCGAGGCGACAACGTAGTAGCCACCGCCCGCAACCCACACGCGGTGGAACAAGCCCTGCCAGACCACCACGACCGCCTCCTGGCAGTGGCATTGGACGTCACCAACGAAACCCAGGCACAAGAAGCGGCAGCCGCAGCGGTAGAACGCTTCGGCCGAATCGACATCGTGGTCAACAACGCGGGCCGAGGCCTACTGGGCGCGGTGGAGGAAACCACCGACGCAGCGGCCAGAGCCGTCTACGACACCAACGTCTTCGGCGTCCTGAACGTCCTCCGCGCCACCCTCCCGATCCTCCGCGCCCAACGCGAGGGCAGGATCCTCAACATCAGCTCGGTAGGCGGCTTCAGCGGCTCAGCGGGCTGGGGCGTCTACTGCTCCACGAAATTCGCCATGGAGGGCTACTCGGAAGCCCTGCAAGCAGAACTAGCCCCACTGGGCATCACCGTCACCATCGTGGAACCCGGCTACTTCCGCACCGACTTCCTCGACACCACCAGCCTGAACCCCAAAGAACTCCACCCCATCCCCGACTACGCCCAAACCTCAGGCGCCATGCGCCAAGCAGTACCGACGATCAACCACGCCCAACCAGGCGACCCGATCAAGGGCGCAACCGCCATCATCACCATCGCGGACCTGGAAAACCCACCACTACGAGTACAACTCGGCAGCGACACCAAGAAGGCCCTGGAAGCAAAAATCACCCAACTACAAGAAGAAGCAACGAAATACCGAACCCTGACCCTCTCCACGGACCACGACGACACCATCACCAACTAACAACCACCGGGTGACCACAAGCAGGCGCCGGGGCAACGCAGCGGCCCACCAAGCAGGCACAGGGTCGACCAGCAACCACGCTGGGAATGGCAGGCGAGGGCCACGGAACGTGGCCGATTTGACATGGGGATTTCGGCCTTAAAATTGTGGTCGGGCGGGACTCTCTTTGGACCGCCTTTTGA
>NZ_JBHYHC010000169.1:0-18495 GCF_042738955.1 Umezawaea sp. NPDC059074 | reverse complement strand
GCCGGGCGGGGGGGGGGGGGGGCGCCCCCCCCCCCCCCCCCCACCACCGGGTCGGTTCCCGGACCTAAGGGGCCCAGGGGTTGGCCACGGACCAGCTCGTGTCCTGGTCGTAGGACGACGGGCTGTCGTAGACGTGGGCCCCGCCGCTCGACGCGACGTACACGGCCTCCGCGTAGTGCCTCATCGCGGTGCCCAGCTCATTCACCGACGCGAGGCGCACACCGCCGGTTCCCGGTTGGGCGCAGAAGGTCGCGTCCTTCCGGTACAGGTCGGTGTTCTCGTTGGCCGCCAGGCGGACCCGGAAGTCCGCGTGCCGCAGGTAGCGGCCGGGGTAGTTGCGCGACTCGAACGAGTAGCACGTCGGGTCCGCCAGGCCTCGGCGGACGACGAACGTGGCGTCGGACTTGAGCAGGACCGCGCTCGTGTCGGTGACCACGTCCGTGCGGGCGAGGTCGTCGGCGTGGCGCAGGTACCGGTCGGTGTAGCCCGGTGTGGTCACCCGGAACGACCTGGCCTGGTCCAGCGGCAGGTCCGCGCCGCTGCGCCAGATCCCGGTCGACGCGGCCCACGTGGTGTCGGCCGCGAAGCTCCCGGCGCCGTCCCACGGGTTCGGTCCGCCGGAGCGGGCCACGTAGACGGCCTCGTTGTAGTGGCGGAGGAAGTAGCCGGGCAGGTTCGCCGACTCCAACTGCGAGCCGCCCGCCCCTTCACGGGCGCAGAACGTGGCGTCGCCCGCGAACCCGGCCGACCCGTCGTTGGGGTCGTTGCGCACCCGGAAGTTCGAGTGGCGCAGGAACCTGCCGGGGAAGTCGCGCGACTCGAACGACAGGCAGGCCGCGTTGGACAGCCCCGGCCGGGCCCAGAACGTGGCGTCCTGCTTGGCCACGTCGGAGCTGGCGTCGTTGATCACGTCCGTGCGGGCCAGCCCGTCCGAGTGCCGGAGGAACCGGTCGGTGTACCCGGTCGTGGTCACCCGCAGCGACACCAGCTCGCCGCGGCCGACCTCGGTGCCGCGCGCCAGGGCCAGCACCCGCTGGTTCACCTCGCGCACCCGCGACTCGGTCATCTTCAACACCCGGCGGTCGTAGGTGTAGAAGCCGTTGATCTCGTTCTCCACGTCGTACGGCTCGGTGTAGACCGACGCCGACAGCCCGCGCGTGTGCACGAACTTGCCGACCTCCTTGGTGATGTCCACGTACCGGTTCGTCAGCGACGACTCGTCGGGGTAGAGCGCGCCGTAGGCGAACCCGGCTCCCGGCTGCCACTCGCTGCCGGTGATCCGCCTGCCCAGGCCGCCGAACTCGCCCAGCACCGCGACCCGCGTGGCCGTGGGCAGCCTGGTGCCGGTGGAGATCTGGTAGGCGTGGTCGTCGATGATGTCGCCGTTGGACGGTTCCGGGTCGGACACGCAGCAGTTCGAGCCGGAGTTGTGGTTGATCAGCCTGGTGTTGTCGATCGAGCGGACCAGGTCGACGATGCGGCCGTTGTCGTACTCGCCCCAGCCCTCGTTGAACGGGACCCACTGGACGATCGACGTGATGCCCTTGAGCTGGTCGACGATCCGGCGCAGCTCCGACTCGTAGTTGGCGTGGCTGGCGACGGGGGTGTCGTCGATCGAGTCGAGGGCGGGCATGTCCTGCCACACCATCAGCCCGAGCTTGTCCGCGTGGTAGAACCAGCGGGCCGGTTCGACCTTGATGTGCTTGCGGACCATGTTGAAGCCCAACGCCTTCTGGCGCTCCAGGTCGAACTTGAGCGCCGCGTCGGTCGGCGCGGTGTAGATGCCGTCCGGCCAGTAGCCCTGGTCCAGGGTGCCGAGCTGGAACACGAACTTGCCGTTCAGCGTCGGCCGCAGCACGCCGCCGATCATCGCCTTGCCGATCGACCGCATGCCGAAGTACCCGGTGACCGCGTCCCCTCCCCCGGTGCCGGTGAGGGTCACCCGCAGGTCGTAGAGGAACGGGTCGTCGGGCGACCACAGCCGCGCGTTGGGCACGGGAACCCGCAGGTGCGACCCGATCGCGCCGGTCGCGGTGCCGACGACGGCGCCACCGCTCAGCACCTCTGCCCGCGCCTGCATCCCCGCTGTGCCCTGCACGACGAGGTCGAGCACGCCCGCGTTGACGTCCGGCGTGGTGTCGAGGCGGGTGATGTTGTTGGCGTTCACCGGTTCCAGCCACACGGTCTGCCAGATGCCGGACGCGGCGGTGTAGAAGATGCCGCTGGGGTTCTTGCGCTGCTTGCCGATCGGGTACAGGCCGCCGTCGACGGTCGAGCGCGCGCCGACGATGATCTCGTTCTCACCCGACTTCAACGCCGACGTGATGTCGATCGAGAACGCGTCGTAGCCGCCGGTGTGCGTCGCGCCGATCCGGACGCCGTTGACCCACACGCGGGTCTCCCACGTGACGGCCCCGAAGTTGAGCTTGACGCGACGGCCGTTCCACGCCGTCGGCACGGTGACCGTGCGGCGGTAGTACATGTTGTCCTCGTGCCGCTTGATCCCCGACAGCGCGGACTCGATCGGGTAGGGCACGAGCACGCCCTCGGCCAGCGTGCGGCCGATGGGCGGCGAGTCGAGGTTGGGGGCCCCGGCGAACTCCCAGACCCCGTTGAGGTTCAACCACTCCGAGCGCACGAGCTGAGGGCGCGGGTACTCGGGCAGGGCGTTGGTGGGCGACACCTGGCCGGTCCAGGGTGTCGTGAGCTGGAAGGGCTTCGGCTGCCAGGTGGCGGCCGAAGCGGGTGGTGCGATGGCGATGGCGGTCGTCGTCGCGACGAGTAAGGCGGTGACGACGCTCAGGACGCGTCGGAAGGAGGACATCGTTGGCTCCAAGACTTCGCAGGGGACGCAGCCGGGCCGAGCGGGGTGGGGCCGGGACCTCCTATCTCCGGGGTTTCGTTCGGGCGAGGGACCGTTGCAGGATCACGACGACGAGCAGGAACGCGCCGCTGACCACTGACTGGTAGTTGCTGTCGAGGGTGCCGATCTGGTTGATGATGTTCTGGATGACGTTGCGCAGCCCCACGCCGATGACCGTGCCGAGCACCGTGCCCGCGCCGCCGGTCAGCAGCGTGCCGCCGATGACGACGACGGAGATGGCGTCCAGCTCGGTGCCGACGCCGATGACCGTGACGCCGGACTGGAGGTAGGCGGCGGTCAACGCGCCCGCCAGACCGGACAGCACCCCGCTCATCGTGTAGACGGTGATCTTGGTGCGCGCGACCGGCAGCCCCATCAGCAGCGCGGACTGCTCCGCGCCGCCGGTGGCGAACACCGACTGGCCGAACCTGGTGCGGCGCAGCACGACCGCGCCGATCACGCAGAGGACGACCGCGATGAACACCGGGTACCCGAAGCCGCCGATCGTGCCGCGGCCCAGCTCGATGAACGCCGAGTCGGACGGCACGCGGTAGGTGGTCGAGCCCTCGTCGGTGATCGCCAGCAGCAGGCCGCGGGCGAACAGCAGCGACGCCAGCGTCACGATGAACGGCGCCATCTTCGTCCTGGCCACCAGCACGCCGTTGACGAACCCGATCAGCCCGCACACCGCGAGCGGCAGCGCCAGCGCGACCAGGAACCCGTACTGGGAGCCGTAGGCCGCCAGCACGCCACCCAGCGCGTACACCGAGCCGACGGACAGGTCGATGCCGCCGGTGATGATCACGAACGTCATGCCGAGCGCGATCACCGCCAGGAACGAGCTCTGCAACGCGAGGTCGCGAAGGTTGTCCAGGCTGCCGAAGCGCGGGAACGAGAACCACGCGACCGCCACCACGAGCACCAGCGCGATGGCCGCGCCCTGCCGTTGCAGGACGCCGGTCATCAGCTCGCGGCGGGTGGCGGCCGCGGTGTCCGGGGGATCGGCGATCACGGCGGTCAACGGGTGCTCCGTTCACGGGCGACGTACACCGCGACGACGATGATCGCGGCCTGGACCATCTGCGCGGTCGAGTCGGGCAGGTTGTGCTTGATCAGCGTGGCGCGCACCAGCTGCATCAGGATCACGCCGAACACCGTGCCGAGGATCCGCACCCGGCCGCCGGTCAGCGCCGTGCCGCCGACGACCACCGCGGTGATCGCGGACAGCTCCATCAGCATCCCGATGTCGGCCGGGTCGCTGGCGCTGAGCCGGGCGGTCGCGAGGATGCCCGCCACGGCCGCGAGCAGGCCGCAGATCGCGTACACGCCGACCAGCACGGCCTTCACCGGCAGACCGGCCAACGAGCTGGCGGTCCGGTTGCCGCCGATCGCGACCAGCCTGCGGCCGAACGTGGTCCGCCCGACCAGCAGCGCCATCACGATCGACAGCAGCCCCGCGATCCACACGCTGATCGGGATGCCCGCGAGGTCGCCGGTGCCCAGGTACAGGAAGTCCTGGTCGTGCAGCTGCACCAGCTGGCCGTTGGCGATCACGAGCGCGAGCCCGCGACCGCCGACCAGCAGGGCGAGTGTCGCCACGATCGGCTGGATGCCCAGGTGGGCGACCAGGAACCCGTTGAACGTGCCCGCCGCCAGCCCCACCACCAGCCCGATGGCGATGGCCGGGATCGGCCCGGCGCCCAGGTAGAGCGGGATGAGCGACGCGGCGAGCGCCATGACGGCGCCCACCGACAGGTCGACGCCCTCGGTGCCGATCACCAGCGCCATGCCCAGCGCCACGATGCAGACCGGCGCGGCCTGCACGAGCTGCGTGCGGAAGTTGCCCAGCGTCAGGAAGTTCGCGGTGAAGAACACGTTGAACAGCAGCAGGACGACGACCGCGACGTAGACGCCGTACTCCTGGAGCCACCGGGCGACGCGGGCGCGGTCGATGCCGCCCGCCGTCGCCGTCACCGCGGTCACGGCGCCTCCCCGGCGATGGCGGCGAGCACCTTGTCCTGGGTCAGGTCGTCGCCGGACAGCTCCCCTACCACCGCTCCGTCCTTGAGCACGACCAGCCGGTCGGCCCCGTCGAGCAGTTCCTCCATCTCCGAGGAGATCAGCAGCACGGCCAAGCCTTCCTGGGCGAGTTCGTCGATCAGCGCCTGCACCTCGGCCTTGGCGCCGACGTCGATGCCGCGGGTGGGCTCGTCGAGCAGCAGGACCTTGGGCTTGGTGCACAGCCAGCGGGCCAGCAGGACCTTCTGCTGGTTGCCGCCGGACAGCTCCGACACGAGCTGGTCGGGGTTGGACACCTTGATGCGCAGGCGTTTCACGAAGGTGTCGACGATCCTGTCCTGCTTGTCCCTGCTGACCACGCCGAAGCGGGACAGCTGGGGCAGCGCGGCGAGCACGATGTTCTCCCGCACGGAGAGGTTGGGGATGATCCCCTCGGCCTTGCGGTCCTCGGCCAGCATGTTGACGCCCGCGCGCATCGCCGCGCCGACGTCGCCGGACTTCAGCGACTTGCCGCCGACCAGCACCGTGCCGCCGTCCAGCGGCAGCGCGCCGACGATGGCCCGCGCGGTCTCCGTGCGGCCGGAGCCGAGCAGCCCGGCGAGGCCCACGACCTCGCCGGGCCGGATCGACACCGACACGTCGGACAGCCGCACACCGCTGGCCAGGTTCCGCGCCTCGAGCAGCGGTTCCCTGCCCGCGTTGTGGTCCTCGCCGAACGCGGTAGCGCCGTGCTCGCGGATGTCGCTGACGCTGCGGCCGAGCATCATGGCCACCAGCTCGATGCGCGACAGGTCGTTCAACGGCCCGGTGTGGACCATCTTCCCGTCGCGCAGCACCGTGACCTGGTCGCAGATCCGGTACAGCTCGTCCATCCGGTGGCTGACGTAGACGACCGCGATGCCCTTCTCGTGCAGCCGTTCGACGACCGAGAACAGCGTCTCGACCTCGCGCGGCTCCAACGACGACGTCGGCTCGTCCATGATCACCACGTCGGCGTCCGTGGACACCGCCCGGACCAGCGCGACCATCTGCTGCGCGCCGACGCTGAGCGTCCCGAGCGGGCGCTTCACGTCGGTGTCGATGCCGTAGCCCGACAGCAGCTCCTTGGCGTCGCGGTTCATCCGCGCCCAGTCCACGAGCCCGAACCGGTTGCGCGGTTCGCGGCCGAGGAAGACGTTGGCCGCCACGCTGATCAGCGGGACGAGGTTGACCTCCTGGTAGATCGTGGAGATCCCGGCCTCCTGCGCCCGCACCGGGCGGTCGAAGGACACCACCTCGCCCCGCAGCCGGACCTCGCCGGAGTCGGGGCGGTGCACGCCCGTGAGCACCTTGATCAGCGTGGACTTGCCCGCGCCGTTCTCCCCGACCAGGGCGTGCACCTCCCCCGGCCGCACCGCGAACGACACCCCGTCGAGCGCTCGCACGCCGACGAACTCCTTCACGACGTCGGTGACCTCCAGCACCGGTTCCACGTCAGTACGCGTTCCCGACCTTGGAGGCCGCGTTGGTCTCGTCGTACTGGTCGTCGGAGATCACCACGTTGGCGCTGATCTCCTTGCCGTCGGCGAAGTCCTGGAGGACCTTGAACGACAGCGGGCCGAAGCGCGGGTTGGACTCGACGACCGCGTTGTAGCCGCCGTCGGCGACGAGCTGCACGGCGTTCTTGGTGCCGTCGATCGAGACGATCTTGACGTCCTTGCCGGGGTTCTTGCCCGCGGCCTTGAGCGCCGTGACCGCGCCGATGCCCATCTCGTCGTTCTCCGCGTACACGGCGGTGATGTCCGGGTTGGACTGGATCAGCTGCTCCATGACGGCCTGGCCCTTGGAGCGGTCGAACTCACCGGTCTGCTCGGCCACCACGGACAGGCCCGTGGTCTTGGCCAGTTCGTCCTTGAAGCCCTTGGTGCGGTCGGTGGTCACGTTGTTGCCCGACGAGCCGAGCAGGATCGCGACCTTGCCGGTGCCGCCGGTGACGCGGACCATCTCGACGGCCGCGCGCTTGCCCTGCTCCACGAAGTTGGAGCCGATGAACGTGAGGTAGTCGGTGCACGGCGTGGAGGTCACCTTGCGGTCGATCGTGACGACCGGGACCTTCTTCGCCTTCGCCGCGTCGAGCGCGGGCTGGAGGCCGTCGGAGTTGAGCGGCGCCACGATCAGCAGCTGCGCGCCCCGGTCCAACATGGACTTGATGTCGCTGATCTGCTTGTTCAGGTCGCTCTGGGCGTTGGTGACCAGCAGCTTGTCGGACGCGATCCCGAGCTTCGCCGCCTCGTCCTTGATGGACTGGGTCTCGGCGATGCGGAACGGGTTCGCCTCCTTCTCCGACTGCGAGAAGCCGACGATCGCGGACTTCACGTCCACCTTCGGGTACCCGGTCTTGTCAAGCGTGCAGCCGGGGCCCGATGCTTGGGAGGCCGCCGCGGAGGCCGCGGGGCCCGCGCTGGACTGGCTGGTGTTCTCGGCTTCTCGGCTGGTGCAGGCCGTCAGCGCGACGGTGAGCGTGGTGACCGCGAGTAGGGCGGCTTTGGTTCGGCGCACGGGCGGCGTGGACATCGGTGGCTCCTCGGTCGGACGGCGTGAGCCCCGTCACTGAGACGGGACCGGTGACAGATTTACATCGTTGGTACAACGTTGTAAAGACCCCGGGGAACGAGATAGGATTCGTGATGTTCCCAACTACCGACGCCGATGGGAGGCCGTTGTTGGCCACGCTCAAGGACGTCGCCAGGCTCGCCGGTGTGTCGGTCAAGACGGTGTCGAACGTGGTCAACGGCTACGAGTTCGTGAAACCGGACAACCGCCGCCGCGTCGAGGAAGCTCTGGCCACGACCGGTTACCGCCCGAACATCGGAGCCCGCAACCTCCGCCGCGGCCGGACCGGTTCCCTAGCACTCGTCCTCCCCGAGCTGAGCATCCCCTACTTCGGCGAGATGGCCGGACTGGTGCTGGAGGCGGCGCAGGAACACGAGTGGAACGTCCTCATCGAACAGACACTCGGGACCCGCGAACGCGAGCGCGCCACTCTGGCAGCACTGGGCCCGCACATGATCGACGCCGCGATCGTCAGCCCCGAAGCCCTGCACGCCCGCGACTTCGACCAGCTGGACCCAGGAATCCCCGTGGTCATGCTCGGCGAACACTCGGTAGACGTGCCGATCGACCACGTGGGCATCGACAACGTCCTAGCGGCCACAGTCGCCACCAAGCACCTGGTCGATCTGGGCAGGCACAGAATCGCCGCCATCGGCGCCCACCCGTACCGCGGCACAGCAACCCAACGCCTGGAGGGCTACCGCGCGGCCCTAACAGACGCCAACCTCCCGGTACGAGACGAGTACATCGTCCAGGCCCTGAACTACCACCGCCGCGACGGCGCAGAAGCCATGGCCCACCTGCTGTCCCTACCAGAACCACCAGACGCGGTCTTCTGCTTCAACGACCTACTCGCAATCGGCGCACTACGAGCAGCAGCGGAACACGGCATCCGCGTACCACAAGACGTGGCAGTCGTAGGCTTCGACAACAACGAGGAAAGCGCCTACAGCATGCCGTCACTGACAACGATCGCCCCCGACAAGGCGGCAATCGCACACAGCGCGGTAGACCTGATCCGCCGCCGCATCAAGGGCGGCCAAGACCTAGCCCCAGAAGACGTACAAACCCCGTTCTCCCTAGAAGTCCGGGAAAGCACCCGGTAGTAGACACAGGCACACAGCAACGCACCTGGGCCCCCACAGCCCAAACGAAAGCACGCAAGCCTCCAGACACCCAAACCAAGGGCGCCACCCCGATCCGAAGCGTCCTCATGCCCGTTTTGGTTTGTCAAGGCATCTTTCCCGCCTTGACAAACCAAAACGGGCATAGAGATACTTGAGCGAGCGGGGTGTCGACCGCCTCCGCTGGAACCGGCAGCCGCACCTCTCTTACATGTAACCGCCAAGCCCGCCGAGAACCCGGTCCCGACCAAGCTGCGATCACGACGAACAGCGCGGACCCACCAAGCGACTCCCCGACCGGCGGGCAGCGCACACCGGTTCACCCGGCACCAGCACACCGGGCTGCCCCCCGCCCCCGGCCGACGCCGAGTCAACGCCAGCGGCAGCGCCTTATCTCCGCCCGCCCCCGGCCTTGCCCAGCCCCCAGCTCCAGCCCTGGCCCACGCATTGCCCCGGCTCACCCCCCAGCCCTCAGACTGCCGTCCGCCCCTAGCCCCGACCCCTGACGCGCCCCCTCGCCACCACCCCTGACCAGCCCAAACCAGGCGTCCCCCATCGTGCAGAACCCCCCGACGCACACGCTACGACCGGGGTCCGACATTTCCGCCCCTCCCAGGTAACCGGTTCGAGTGAACCCGCCCCACCCAGAATGTGACCCATGCCACTGCCTCTCAAGAACCTTCCACCGAGATCCGGCGTCTAGCGGGGTGTGGGACCAATCCGGACAAGACCGAGCGACCTCGACGAGGAGCACCTCGTCAGGCTCGTCGCCAAGGGCGACCGGGCCGCGTTCGAGGAGCTCTACCGACGCACCTCACCGTGGATAGCCGTTCGCCTGCGCCGCCGCTGCTCCGATGACCAGATCATCGCCGAGGTCATGCAGGAGACCTACCTCTCCGTCTGGCGAGCAGCTCACGCCTTCGCCGGAGCAACAGCGGGCGGCACAGCCGTCGGCTGGCTGTGGACGATCGCGGCGAGACGCCTGATAGACGCGTTCCGCCGCCGAGCCCACCACGCCGTCCCCCCAACCGCCGCGGCCCCAGAACCAGCCACGGCAGCGGAGGACGAGGTCCTAGACCACCTAGTAGGCGACGAGGTCGGCGATGCCCTCAGACGACTGGCTCCGGAACTGAGGCAAGTACTCCAGGCCATGGTGCTCGACGGGCTCTCCGTCCGGGAGACCGCGGTCCTGCTCGGGGTGCCCGAGGGCACCGTCAAGACCCGTGCCCGCCGGGCCCGGATAGCGATGCGGGAGGCGCTGACATGACCGTCGAACACCCCAGCGAGCGGCTGGTCGGCCGCTACGCGCGGGGCGAGGTGGACATCCCGGCGGACGAGGTGTGGGCGGTCGAATCCCACCTGGAGTCGTGCGCGGCGTGCCGCGCCAGGCTGGCGGACGTCGTCGAGGGGTCGACGGCCGCACTGGTCGACGTCGTGTGGGCCGACCTGGAACCGAAACTGCTGCCCCAACCGCGCCGCCGCCGACACCTGCCCCGCGTGCTCGCCGCCTGGGTCACCCCGGCGATGGTGCCGTGGCTGGCGATGACGACGATGGTGGCCTTGCTGGCGCTGGCGTTCGACCGGTTCTCCCAGTCGCCCGACCAGATCTCGCTGGTGCTGCTCGTCGCGCCCGTGCTGCCGGTGCTCGGCGTGGCGGCGTCGTGGGCGAAGTCCCTCGACCCGATGCACGAGATCGTCGCGTCCACGCCCCGCGCCGGCCTGTACCTCCTGCTGCGCCGCACGGTGGCCGTGCTGCTGGTGGTGATCCCGACGCTGGTCGCCATCTCGGGGTGGGACTCGGCCACCGCGCTCTGGCTGCTGCCGTGCCTGGCGTTCACCACCGCCACGCTCGCGCTCGGCGGTCTCGTCGGCATCACCCGCGCGGCCGTCGGGCTGATCGCGGTGTGGGTGGCCGTGATCGTCGCGCCGACCGTGGTCCTGGACCAACCGCCTTTCGTCCTGCACGAGAACGGACTTCCCGTGTGGGGCGCGCTCTGCGTGCTCGGGGCGCTCGTCGTGGTCGCTCGCCGGAGCGCCTACACGGACCTGGGCGCACGTCGATGAAGGGGAACGAGATGACCAACGCGGTGGACACCGCACCCACGACCTACGCGTGGGAGATCAAGGCCACGGGGCTGAAGGTCCGCGCCGGGGCGCGCAAGATCGCCGTCGACGGGCTCGACCTGTCGCTCGGCACGGGCGTGCACGGCCTGCTCGGGCCCAACGGCGCGGGCAAGACCACCCTGATCCGGGCACTGGCGACGGTGCTCCGCCCGGCCGGTGGCGAGCTCGAACTGCTCGGCAAGGCCGTCGGGGGCCGGGTCGACCAGCGCGAGCTGCGCCGCCGGATCGGGTACCTGCCCCAGGAGTTCGGGTACTACCGCCGGTTCACGGTCCGCGAGTTCGTCGAGTACATGGCGTGGCTCAAGGAGATGCCGAAGCGGGACGTCCCGGCCGCGGTGCAGCGGGCCGTGGAACGGGTGGGGCTCGCCGACCGCGCCGACGACCGGATGAAGACGTTGTCCGGCGGCATGGTGCGGCGGGCGGGGATCGCGCAGGCGATCGTCAACGACCCCCGCGTCCTGCTGCTCGACGAGCCGACGGCGGGCCTCGACCCGGCGCAGCGGCTGCGGTTCCGCGAGCTGCTCCAGGAGATCGGCTCGGACACCTGCGTCGTCGTGTCCACGCACCTCGTCGAGGACGTGGCCGCCGCGTGCACGGACGTCGTCCTGTTCGCCGACGGCAAGCTCGTCTTCCAGGGCACGCCCGCCCAATTGGCCGCGGCCGGGACCTCCGAGCACGTCGGCGACAGCCCCATCGAACGCGGCTACTCCGCGCTGCTGAACCAGGGAAGGGGCAGCTGGTGACCCGGCGGATCCTCGGCATCGAAGTGCGGCGCTCGGTGGCGCCGTGGGTCAGCGGGCTCCTGCTGCTGATCGCGCTCGGCATGCTGCACCTCTCCGGCGCGCCGTGGACGAAGGGCCCGATCGCCTGGACCGAGCAGCTCGCCGCGACGTCGCACTGGACGCGGTTCATGCTGGTGTTCCTGTGGCCGTTGGCGATCGGCGCGGGCGCGCTGCAAGGTCGGCGCGACCACCGGTCGGGCATGACCGAACTGCTCTCCTCCACCCCGCGCCCGGCGCTGCACCGGGTGGCCGGGACCGGCCTCGCCCTCGCGTTGCTGCTGGTCCTCACCTACCTGGCGCTGCTCGTCTTCGGCGGTGTGCAAGCGCTCGCGCACAGCGGCTACCTCGGCCTCGCCTGGCTGCCCAACGCGCTGGTGGGCGTGCTCGGCCTGGTGGCGGGCGCGTGGTTCGGGCTGGGCATCGGCCGGGCGTTCCCGGCCCGACTGGTCCCGCCGCTGCTGTCGCTGGCCTCGCTGGTGGCGATGATCGCGCTGTCGATCGAGGGCAACGGCATCCCCAACCAGGTGGCCCTGCTCTCCCCCGCGTTGCAGTCCATGAAGAACGTGTTCCTCACGGTCTCCACCGCCGCGACCGCGGGCCAGGCCGTCTGGCTCGCCGGCTTGGCGGTGACCGGCGTCCTGCTGATGACCGCCTCCACCCTGCGCACCCGCCTGGTCGCCTTCCTGCCCATGGCGTTGGGCGTCGCACTCGCGCTCGCCGTCCTGCCGTCCACCGCGGCGGACACGTACGTCGTCGACCCGGTGGCCGCCGAACAGGTGTGCCGGGGCGCGGTGTGCACGTCGCGGATGCACGAGGCGCGGCTGGCCGACCTCAAGGGCCCGGCGGACGAAGCGCTGCGGATGCTGTCGAAGCTCCCCGACGCGCCGACCGCCGTCCGCGAGTTCACCGGCGAGGTCCCGATCTTCGGCGGACGCCCGCGCGCCGCGGACGCCGTGACCGTCGACTTCGACGAGTGGCGGCCCGCCAAGCCCACCGGCGCGGAGCTGACCCGGTTCCTCGTGGCGGGCGCGGGCGTCGCACCGTGCTACAACCTGAACACCGCTGGCCCCGTCGTGGACCGCGAGCACGCGGCCCGCATGGTCACCGCCGCCTACTTCACCGGCGAGCTGAAGCCGTTGGCGGGCAGCAAGGTCCTCAGCGCGGCCGCGATGCCCGACGCCGAGAAGGCGTGGGCGACCCTCCGCGCCCTGCCCGAACCAGAGCAGTTGGCCCGCGTCGAAGCCGCCCGCCACATCGGCCTCACCTGCGAGGGCGAACAACTGGAGGCCTTGACCCGATGAGATGGCTGACCCTCTACGCCCGCTCCCGCCAAATCCCCCTGGCCGTGGCGGCGGCCCTGCTCACCACGTTCACCGTCTGGTCCATCTCCGACCCACCGAACCCGCGCATCGCGGCCCTGGCCCTGATCGCCACCATCGCGGTCCTCTCCACCGGCCTCACCGGCCAGGACCCCCACCTCGACCGCACGGCCGCACTCCGCTGGCTCCCCCGCAAAGCGGCCCACGTGCTCTTCATCGCCACCACCGCGGCCGCCCCACTCTTGGCCTTCACCACCGACTTGGCCCCCACCACCGTCGTCATCCGCGACAGCGCGGGCCTGACAGGCCTGGCAGCCATAGCCGCCACCACCATCGGCGGCACCTACGCCTGGGCCCCACCAACGGCCTGGTTCGCCGTAGCGGCCTTCATCCCCCCAACAGACGACACCGCGACCCGCGTGGCAACCTGGATGCTCCAACCAGCAGACACCCCAGCCGCCACGTGGACCGCCGTCGTACTCGCCGTGGCAGGCACCACGGCCTACGCGGTGCGCAGGTAGTCAGCGGGAGAACCGGTTCGCGTGGTGCCAGGCGAAGTACGCCGCCGACTCGGGCCGGTGCGCCCCGCACTTCCGCCCCCGCACGCTGCGCAGGTGGTCGCCGAGCCTGCCTTCGCGTTCCGCTTCGGCGGGCTCGACCACCACCAGCCCGGACTCGTCGACCGCGAGGTACCCGTTCCCGAAGAGGTGGTCGCACCCGACTGCGCAGGCGAGCATGGCCACGTTCCTCAGGTCGTTGCGCTCCTCGCTGCTGCACTTGGCCCGGTCCTTCACGTGTGCGGCCACGAGCATCCCGATCGGGAAATCGTGGCCGCACAGGGCGCACTCCGCCCGTTCCCGCTCCCCCACCAGGATCCGGCGCAACGCCCGCTGCTCCTTGCGGTACTTGCCCTCCGTCTTCCCATCCAGGACGGCGAACGTTGGGTCCTCGGCCTTCGGCCGCGTGACCGGGCCGGTCATGGTGATCATGGCGGGCCGGGTCGACGCCTTGGCTCCGGGCAACGTCTTCAGCACTGCGCCGACGAAAGCGCTGCGGTGGTTCAGCTCCTGGGTGTTGATCCCGAGGACACCGTTCTCCCGCAACAGGTCCAGCCCTTCCTGGACGAACCCGATCGGCACCGGCTTTCCCTCGGGCGACCGGCCGGTGGCCACCAGGACCGTGTCACCCTCGATGCGAAGAATCCGGTTGGGCTTGCCGTCCACGGTGGTCAGCGGCAGGCCGACCAGGGGCAGGAGCACGTCCAGCGCAGTCGGCTGCGGCGCGTCGTAGTCCGCCAGGCCGACCTCGGCCAGCAGCCGGTCGAAGTCGTCGACCACGCCGTCGCGGCGCAGCACGTCGATCACCTGCGCCCGGAACCTCCGGTTGCCCAGCCGGTCCGCCGCGCGCCGGGTGAACCCGCCGTGCGCCTCGGTCCCCTCCCACAGGTCGGGCCTCGCGCACAGGGCCCCGTACGCCACCTCGGGCGTCGTCCGCCCGAAGTCCACGAGCAGCGGCCCCACGCCCTCGCTGAACTCCGCCCACTCGAACACCCGCTCGTGCCCGGCCGCGAGGTGACCAATGGCCCACAACAACGCCACCGGCTCGGCCGACCCCAGCTTCGCGAGGGACACCAGCAGATCCCGGCGCGCGACCCGGTCCAGCGTCGCCTGCGGTGAGTCCGCCGTCTTCCCCGCCAAGTCGGCCTCCAGCTGCTTGGCGTCCGACGGGTGGAACCCCGGAACGTCCAACCGCAGGCGGATCTTCTTGCTGTTGTTGCCCTTCTTCGGCGCCCCCTCGGGCTGGCCGATCCCGCCCTGGGCACTGGTCAGCTCCAGCCGCAGCTGCTCGATGTCGGAGCGTTCGGCCAGCTCGACCGGGGCGCTGATGAGCGCACGCTCCGCCTCCGGCAGGTGCTGGACCTTGTCCGAGTCCACGAACGCGCCCACCAGCACGGCGTGGAGGTCGCGCAGCCGTCCGAGCAGCAGCCGCAGCGCGGGCACGTAGTCGCGGTTGCGGGGTGGGACGCCACCGCCCGCGCTGTGCAGGACCAGGGCGAGGTGGTCGCCGTCCGGCACCACGTCGTACCTGGCGTTGAGCTCGACCCCGTCGTCATCCGTTGCGCGCACCCGCACACGTTGACACATGGTCAACAACTACGGGTTCGCTGCCCCCGTGGGGCGGGGGAACCGCTTTAGTCACCCACCAGAGCGATATCGGTCCCTTCGGCAACAACTGTCCGTGCCGATTTCGCACGGACCGGGCGAACCTGTCCCCGATCAGCCCACTCCCCCTACTCCGAATGCTACCTTTTCCCCGAAAGCAATCCGAAAAATGAACGGGGCTACGCAATGGAACGGGCACGGCGAAAACTGGGGTCGGTCGCGCTGGTCGTGGCGGCGGCGGTCGGTGTGGTGACGGGGGTCGCCTCGCCTGCTCATGCTTCGGGCAAGTGGTGCAACAACCAGGTGTGCGTCGAGTCCTACGACGACGGCACGTACGTCGGCAGGCTGGAGGTGTCCGTCTGGACGCAGAACAGGCCTGGTCGGGTGAACGCGCGGGTGTGGAGCACCAGCGGGTGGAGCCAGTGGACGCACACCGAGGACGTCGGCGCGTTCACCACATACCGCGGGTGGGTCTACCCGCAGCAGCACTTCCCGAGCCAGACGCGCATCTGCGTGGAGGGGTTCCAGAGCGACAGCAGCGTCGGTCTGCCGTGCTTCACCATCGTCTGATGGAATAACGTAGACCGAACAGTCCATTCATACGAATCAGCCGGGATATACCATTTCGGAATCCGATCCCCAAAAGGGTATTCGCCGGTATTTCCCGTTCTTCTCCCTCATCCGCCTGACGTGGTCGCACAGCGATCGCGTTCGGAGCAGCGATTCGGGCCTTGCACCCGGTCGCCCGAGTGAGAAGAGATCGACTGATGGATTCCGTTCGTCATCGTGGACGATTCGGCGCGTTGGCCTGCGCGGCGCTCGCCGTGCTCGGCACCGTCACCCTCACCCCTGCCACCACGGCGGCCCCCGCGCCGGCTCCCAGCCGGTGCGGGCCGCTGGACGTGGCGTTCGTGCTGGACGACACCGGCAGCATGGGCGGCACGATCACCAACCTCAAGGCGGGCATCAACAGCATCGTCAACGACGTCGTCACGGCGTCGGGCGGCGACTACCAGTTCGGGCTCGTCACCTTCAAGGACACCGTGAACGTGGTCAACGACCTCGCGCCGGGCAACGCGGCGGCGGTCACGAACTACGTGACGAACACGCTCGCGGCGGGCGGTGGCGGCGGTGAGCCGGAGGCGTCCGACGAGGCCGTGAACACCGCGGTCAACCGACTGCCCGCGCTCGGGCGGCCGCAGACGGGGAACTTCTCCGGGGTGTGGCGGTCGAACGCGACGAAGTTCGTCGTGCTCGTCACCGACGCGCGGCCCGGCGGGTTCGACGACACCTACACCGTCGGCACGGACAACGCGAACGCGGCGGCGCGGGCGACCGAGGCGCTCGGCGTCGGCATCAAGATCTCCGCCGTGTACGTGCCCACGTCGTCGACCTACAGCCCGACGATCGTGCCGATCATGCAGAACTACGCCACCACGACCGGCGGCGCCTACCTCCAGGCGCAGCCGGACGGCTCCGGGACCGCGACCGCGATCCAGCGGTTCCTGAGCGACTGCAAGCAGACCGACGTGTTCATGCACGACCAGCCGTCCGACACGGGGATCGAGACGAACCCGAACGGCTCGGTGTGGAGCAGCCCGGACATCAAGGTGTGCCCGACGACCGCGGACTGCCCCGGCGGCCAGCCCGTCGTGGGGTCGACCAGCTACGTGCACGTCAAGCTGCACAACCCCGGCCCGTACGGCAGCGGCACCGGCTTGGGCACGTTGAAGGTCTACTACACCGCGCAGGGCGGCGCGGCGGTGTGGAACCCGACCACCGGCGGCAACTGGACCGCGATCGGCCAGCAGAGCGTCACGGTGCCCGCGGGCGTCACGGTCGTGAAGATCCCGTGGGTCAACGTGCCGGGTCCCGGTCACTTCTGCCTGCTCGCGCGGTGGGTGTCGGCGACTGACCCGATGACGTTCGCCGAGGTGTCCAACACGGTGCTCAACGCCAAGAACAACAACAACATCGCCTGGCGCAACATCGACACGATCCGGGTGAAGCCCGGTCAGGTCGGCGACGCGCCGTTCACCGTCGGCAACGGCACCGACAAGGCGATCAAGACCGACCTCGTGGTCACCAGCCCGGAGAAGCCGTTCATCGGCGCGGGCACGCTGGTGATCGACCTCGGGCCGCGGCTGTTCGAGCGGTGGAGGCAGGGCGGCGGCCAGGGTGTCGGCGTCAAGCAGGTCGGCGAGACGGCGCTCCAGTTGACCGATCCGCGGCAGAGCCGCGTCTCGGGTCTGCTGGTCAACGCGGGCGAGAGGTTCGAGACGAAGCTGTCGTTCACCGGTGAGCAGCGCGGCGAGTTCGTGCAGCACGTCGTGCAGTTCGACGAGACCGGGGACATCGGCGGCGTCGAGTTCCAGGTGATCGTGGAGTAGCAGCGGCGGGGAGGGGCGGAGCTTGCCGGGTCCGCCCCTCCCTGTTGACCGACCGGTTGGATTGCTGGATGCTCCGCCGATGGACCTCGTGGAGCAGGACGTGCCGACCGTGCTCGGCCGCATCCGGATCCGGGTCGGCGGCGACGGCCCGGTCGTCGTGTTCTGGCCCAGCCTGCTGATGGACGGCACGATGTGGGCGGCCCAGGCCGAGCACTTCGCCGCCACGCACCGGGTCGTGCTGGTCGACCCGCCCGGTCACGGCGGCAGCGAACCCCTGACCCGGCTGTTCGAGTTCTCCGAGTGCGCCCGCGTGGTCGTCCAGGTCCTCGACCACGTCGGCGCGGACACCGCCGACTTCGTCGGCAACTCGTGGGGCGGCATGATCGGCGCGACCTTCGCCGCCCAGTTCCCCGACCGCGTCCGCACGGCCGTGCTGATGAACTGCACGGTGTCCCCCGCGGCCCGCTCGTGAAGCCCGTCGTCGACGCCTTCGTCGGCCCCACCACCAGGGGTTACCGCCCGGAGGTGGTCGGGACGATCGAGGCCGCTCTGAAGCGCCTGGACATCGCTTCCGCGCGCTGGGCCGTCACCAGCGTCGTGCCGCACCGCCCGGACCAGCGCCGACTCGCGGGCGAGATCCGCGCGAAGGTCCTCGTGGTCGCGGGCATCGAGGACGCCACGTTCCCCGTCGCCGAGACGCGGGTCATGGCCGACGCCATCCCCGGCGCGACGTTCGTCGTCCTCGACGACACCGCCCACCTCGCCGGCCTGGAGAACCCGGCCGAGGTGAACGCGCTGATCGAGGACTTCATCCGATGACGAACCGCACCCACAGCTCCAGTCCCGCGGGCAGGTGCGGTTCCGCCGCCCGCAACGCCTGCCGCAGTTCCGCCGGGTTCGGCGGCGTGTAGGCCGTCGCACTTCGCGCGCTCACCCAGTCGTGCAGGTCCGCCAACGCCCGTGTCCGCAGCTCGTCGTCGACCGCCACGAGCCGGAGAGCGGTCAGCAGCCGAACCCACACCCCGCTCTGCCGCAGCAACCGGTACGCGGCGTTCCGCACGACCATCCGACCGTCCGACTCCAGCAACTCCAACAACCTGTCCCGGTCCAGCTCCACGGC
>NZ_JBHYHC010000168.1:0-18620 GCF_042738955.1 Umezawaea sp. NPDC059074 | reverse complement strand
GGGGTGGGGCAGTTCGTCCGCGCGTCCAACTCGCCCTCCCAGTCGGTGGCGGCGACCTCGCCCGCCACCGGCAGCCCGGACAGCACCAGCGCGTCGGCCGCGACCGCGCCGGTCGCCACCAGCGTCGCGGCGAACAGCGCGCCGGTGTCGCTGCCCGCCAGCACGTGCGGCGCGGGCGCGGAGTCGACGAACAGCGCGTGCACCTGCTCGGTCACGCGCTCCGCGTCCACGGTCGGATCGCCGACGACCCGCACCCGGTACGCGTCCGACCCCAGCCGCGCGCCCAGCCGTTCGTACACGCCGGGATGCTCACCCCGGCCGGGGACGACGACGACCGTCCCGCGCGGGTTCAGCCCCTCGGGGTTGTTCCACGCCGCCACCTCGTCGAGCACTGCCACCGCGTTCTCCCTTGGTTCCTCGGTCACCGTTCGGTGATGGCCTTGCCGGGGTTGAGCACGCCCGCCGGGTCGAACACCGACTTGAGCCGGCGCTGGAGGTCGAGGCTCACGTCGCCGAGTTCGGCGGCGAGCCAGTCGCGCTTGAGCAGGCCGACGCCGTGCTCGCCGGTCAGCGTCCCGCCCAGCTCCAACGCCAGCGCGAACAGCGCGTCGACCGCCTCGCCCACCGGTGGGCCGTCGTCTTCCACCAGCACGATCGGGTGCAGGTTGCCGTCACCGGCGTGGGCGAAGGTGAAGATCCGCACGCCGGTCGCGCGCACGATCCGCTCGATGCCGTCGACCGCGTCCGCGAGCCGGGTCGTCGGCACCACGACGTCCTCGATGAGCACCCGCCCCAGCCGTTCGATCGCGGGCAGGGCCTGCCGTCGGGTGGCCAGCAGCCGGTCCGCCGCGGCGGTGTCGTCGGAGGTGTCCACGAGGGTCGCGGTCGTCTTCAGGACCTCCACGACCGCGGCCATCTCCTCCTCGGCCCCGTACCCGTCTGTCTGCACGAGCAGGAACGCCCTGCCGCGGGCGGCGAGGTCACCGCCCCGCGCGGCGTCGATCGCGGCGAGCGTGGCGTGGTCCAGGAATTCGAGGGTGGACGGCCGCAATCCGGTGCGGCGCAAGCGGGTCACGGCCTCGACGGCCGTGCGGGCGTCCGGGAAGTAGGCCGTGGCCGTCGCGGTCGCGCGGGGGACCGGCAGCAGCTTCACGGTCGCGCCGACGACCACGCCCAGCGTGCCCTCGGACCCGACCAGCAGGCTCGTCAGGTCGTAGCCCGTGACGCCCTTGAGCGTCGTGCGCCCGGTGCGCAGCAGCCGCCCGTCCCCGGTCACGACGTCCAGCGCCAGCACCGCGTCCCGCGTGACGCCGTACTTCACGCAGCGCAGGCCGCCCGCGTTCGTCGCGATGTTGCCACCGATGGTCGAGAACGCCGCGCTCGCCGGGTCCGGCGCGTAGCGCAGCCCGTGCTCGGCCGCCGCCGCGTCGAGGTCCGCGGTGATCACGCCCGGCTGGACGACGGCGACCGCGTCGTCCGGGCGGATCTCCAGGATCCGGTTCAGCCGCGAGAGGTCGAGGACGATCGCGCCCGTGCCCGCCAGCGCCCCGCCGGACACCCCGGACCCCGCACCGCGCGGCACCACCGGGATGCCGTGCTCGGCCGCGAAGGACACCGTGCGCACGACGTCGTCCGTCCCGGTCGCGTACACCACCGCCGACGGGAGGCCGTCCGGGATCGCGCCCGACCGGTCGATTCCCGCGCGGGCCACCGCGTCCGGGTCCGTGGACCAGGCGGGCAGGCCGTCGAGCAGCGCGCCGAGGTCCGTCACGACGTGGCCACCGGGCGGTCCTCGTGGTTCGACCACTGCGACCACGAACCGGGGTAGAGGGCGGGGGAGAAGCCCGCGAGGGTGAGCGCGACGACGGTGTGCGCGGCGGTGACGCCGGACCCGCAGTACGCGGCCACCGGCCCGCTCACGCCCAGCGCCGCGAACCGCTCGCGCAGCCGCTCCGGCGACAGGAACGTGCCGTCCTCGGCGAGGTTGTCGGCCGTGGGCGCGCTGACCGCGCCGGGGATGTGCCCCGCGCGCGGGTCGACCGGCTCGGTCTCGCCGCGGTAGCGCTCACCGGCTCGCGCGTCGAGCAGCACGCCGTGGTCCGGGAACCGTGCCGCGCCGTCGATGTCCACTGTGGACAGATGGCCCGGCTTGAGCGTCACCGACCCCCTGATGGGCCGCTCCGGCCCGGTCACGAGCGGGTACCCCGCCGCGATCCACGCGGGCAGCGCGCCGTCCAGCAGGCGCACGTCGGCGACCCCGGCATCGCGCAGCAACCACCACGCCCGCGCGGCGGCGAGGTTGCCCGCGCCGTCGTGGACGACCACCGTGTCACCGTCGTTCAGCCCCCAGCCGCGGGCGGCCTCCTGGAGGGCGTCCGGCTCGGGCAGCGGGTGGCGGCCGTCGCGCGGGTCGCCGTGACGGGCCAACTCCGCGTCGAGGTCGACGTAGACAGCGCCGGGGATGTGCCCCGCGAGGTGGGCGGGACGCCCGTCCGGAACCCCGAGGGACCAGCGGACGTCGAGGACGCGGACGGTCGGCAGCGTCGCGTGGAGCTCCGCGGCGGAGATGAGGATCGGCACCACGCGAACCTAAGCCGCACAACGGATCCCCGTCCAAGCACTATCGGTGATGGATGCCGATCGAGACCGCTGATGCGTCGCCCGCCGGTGTCGTCACCCGGCGAGCCGGGACACCGGTGCGGACTCGAAGAACTCCTCCAGTGCGCCCAGTGCCACGGCCGTCACGTCGGCGTCCAGGTCCCTGCGGGTGGCCAGGTGCACGCCGATCTCGCCGAGGTCCGGCAGGTCGTGGCGGCGGACGAGGCCGTGGGGTGTCACGCCGGTCGACGGGAGGATGGCCACGCCGAGGCCGGCGCGGGCCGCCGCGATCACGCCTTCCAGGGTGGTCGACTCCGCTGCCACCTCCACGCGGTGACCGGCCTCCGCGAGGCGGTGCAGGGCGCGTTGGCGCATCCCGCACGGCTCCCGGTACGCGACCAGCGCCAACGGCTGGTCGCGGTGGGGCAGGGGGCGTGCCGGGGCGGAGTACCAGCGCAGGGGGAGCGTGCCGACGAGCCTGCCGTGGGTGTCGCCGGGGAAGCCCAGCAGCACGGCCAGGTCGATGGTCCCCTTGAGCACGGCCTCGGTCATCTGGGTGGACCGGTCGATGTGGAACTGCGCGCCCCGGCCGGGGTAGGCGTCCCGCAGCGTGGTCAGCAGTCGCGGCAGCACCTGTTCGGCGGCGGTCTCCGTCGAGCCGATCACCACCGGCGGCCGGGTCGTGAGGTCCAGGCGCGCCAACGCCTCGTCGTGCGCGGAGATGATCCGCCGCGCCTCCATCAGCAGGTCCTCGCCCGCCGCGGTGAACCGGGTGCGCCGCCCGTCCTTCTCGACCAGCGTCCGCCGCAGCCGCTTCTCCAGCAGCCGCACGTGCTGGCTCACCGCGGGCTGGCTCAGGTGCAGCGCCGTGGCCGCCCTGCCGAACCCGCCGTGGTCGGCGATGGCGACGAACGTCCTGAGCTGACCCAGATCCAGCGCGTCGTTCGCCATGTGCCCACCCCGGTCGTCGCGTAACCGTCCTACCGGCTCCGGTGCCGACCGCGTCGAAGCTACGGCGGCGACGCCGGACGGGTCAACGACGGCCGCATCGTGGGAAACCGGCGTCCCGCGGGGGTCTTGGGCTCGCCGCGGACACCGAGTACAACTGGGTACGTCGAAGCGGAGTGTCTCCGGGTGGGGAGAAGCTCATGGCGCAGCACCGGGACCGAGCCGAACGGGTGAGCCTGGGGTGGTTCGCCGCGGGCCTGGCGGGCGTGGCCACGGCGGTGTTCGGGGTCGTCGCGATCTGGGGGACGGGACTGCGCGGCGTGCGCCTGGCGTTCACCCCGGACCCCGGCCCGTTCTGGGACGTCGCCTGGCTGTTCTCCGCACTGGCGTGGACGTCGGCGGCCGGTCCCGCGGCGGTGGCGGCGTGGACCTGGGCGGGCCTCACCGCGCTCGTCCTCGCCGCCGCCCTGCTGACCAACGGGTTCCGCTCCGCGTCCGGCGTCGCGGACCGCTTGGTCGACACCACCGCGATCGTCTCGTTCGTGCCGCTGCTCCTGCTCGCGGCGCCCCTCGCCGCGGCGCTCGTGGCGTGGGTCGTGCTGTGGCTCGGCACCGGGTTCGGCACCTGCGTGCCGCCCGAGTGCCACCCGACGCCCGCCGTGCCCTAGCGGACGGTGCGCCACCCCTGCCACCCGCGGCACAGCACGTAGGCGATCGCGGTCGCGATGACGAGGGAGGCGTCGACGGCGGCGGTCATGCCCGCGTCCGGCACGTCGTTGACGACCAAGGCGAACACGGTGATCGCCGTCTTCTGGAGGAGCAGCAGCTCGAACACGCCCCGCTGGGCGCGCGGGGCGACGGCGATCATGGCCCACAGGCCCGCGAAGACGATGTAGGCGAACGTCCGCCACGCCTCGGTGATCAGGCGCTCGTCGGACACCTCGGCCATGATCGTGAAGCCGCGCGCGAACGCGCCGAGGGTGGCGATGGCGCACAGAGCGAGCAGCACGCGCCCGATCCGGTCCGGGAGGACGGCGGGGGTGGTGGTGGACATGGGAAGTCCTTTCCTGGCAGGGGTTTCTGGCCAGGACGAGCTTCCCGCGCCGGGAGCCGCGATCGCGTCGGTGGTGACTGCCTACACGGGCAGGTCCCGGAGTTGGCGGCGCGAGGTGACGCCGAGCTTGCGGAAGATGTTGCGCAGGTGGGCGTCGACCGTGCGCGGGCTGACGAACAGCCGGGCGGCGACCTCGGCGGAGGTCGCGCCGGTGGCGACGAGCCGGGTGATGGCCACCTCCTGCTCGGTGAGCTGGTCGAGGGTGTCGCCGGTGCGGCTGCGGGCCTTCTCACCGGTCGCGCGGAGTTCGTCGGCGGCCCGCCGGGCGAACGCCTCCAGGCCCGCGGTGGACGCGAGGTCGTGGGCGGCGCGCAGGTGCGGGCGGCAGTCGCGGCGACGGCCCTCCCGCCGCAGCCACTCCCCGTACAGCAGGTGGGCGCGGGCCCGGTAGGGCAGCAGAGGACTGTCCTGGAGGTGGTCGACGGCGTCCCGGTAGTGCTCCTCGGCACCGGTCACCAGCCCGCGCGCGTAGGCCGCGATCCCCAGGCCGGACGCCGTGCCCGCCGCACGGGTGCGGTCGGTCAACTGCTCCGACGCCGTGGCGGCGGCCTCGGGCTCACCGCACCGGACGGCCGCCTCCACGAGTTCCGGCAGCGCGGCCCCGGCGAGGAACAGGTCGCCGTGCGCGGCCGCTCGCCGAGCCTCCCGCAACGCGGTCGGGTAGTCGGCCAGCCCGTTGTGCAGCACGGCCGAGGCCCAGTGCACGTTGGCGATCAGCTGCCCCGAGCCGTGCGCCGCCGCCGTGACCGACTCGAACAGGTCCAGGGCCTCCTGGCGGCGGCCGCGCATCGCGGCGAGGTGCAGCCGGTGGTAGGTCACCGGGGGAGCGCCGACGGCGTCGGTGATCGCCTCCTCCTCCGCGATGGCCGCCATCGACCGCCCGACGTCGCCGAACAGCGCGGCGCACGACGCCACCTGGGCGAGGCCGAGGCGCAGCACGAGCGGCGACCCCGACTCGCGCCCGGTCTTCACCACCCACTCGATGATCGAGGCGTAGGTGTGCGGGTCCCACAGCTCGCCCGCGAGCATCAGGGCGAGCGCTGGCCGTTCGGTCCACATCGGACTGTCCTCGCCGTCGAGGACCCGGCGCAGCGACGGGGCCGCGGCGTGGTGCCCGTCGGCCTCCAGCCGGAGCAGCGCGTCCAGGACGTCCGGGGTCGGCGGTGGCGGTGCCGTGGCGGCAGCGGCCAGGACCCGGTCCATCACACCGTTGGCGCGGCCGGCGACCAAGGCCATCTCCAGCGCGTCCAGGTAGCACGCCCGCGCCCGTGCCGGGTCCGCAAGGCGTTGCGCGGCACGGAGGACGTACTTCGGGCCGTCGTTGTCGTCGTGCCGCGCGAAGGCGATCCGGCCGCGCAGCAGGTCGACCTCGGGGTCGTCCGGGACCGCGTCCGCGACGGTCGTGAGGAGGGCCTCGGCCGTGTCGGTCGCGCCCGCGTCGAGCTTCGCCCGCACGGCCGCGAGCGTCCGGGCGACCCGCTTCGCCGGGTCCAGCGACAGCGCCGCCGCCCGTTCCAGGAACGCCGCCGCGGCCACCACGCCACCGCGCGACTCGGCGCGGGACGCGGACCGCTCCAGCTCGGCGGCCACGTCGTCGTCCGGCCCCGCGCTGGCCTGGGCGCGGTGCCAGGCCCGCCGGTCCGGGTCCACGACCGGGTCGGTCACCTCGGCCAGCACCCGGTGGGCCGCGCGGCGACGGTCGTCCGGCGCGGCCCGGTAGACCGCCGACCGGGCCAGCGGGTGGCAGAAGCGGACGCGCGTGCCGAACTCGACCAGCACGGTGACAGCGGCGGCGGCACTGGTCGTGGCCACGTCGAGGTCCAGCAGCCGCGCGGCGGGCCACAGCAGGCCGGGATCGCCGGTCGGGTCGGCGCTCGCGACGGTCAGCAGCAGTCGCGCGTCGTCCGGCAGGTCCGCCAGCCGGGCCTGGAACCCGCGTTCGACCCTGGTCGGCGTGGACGCCGGGTCCGGTGGCGCGTAGCCGCCCGCCCTCGGCAGTTCCAGCAGCGCCAACGGGTTCCCGCGCGCCTCGGCCATGATCCGGTCGCGCACCCGCTCGTCCAGCGGCACGTGGCTCGCCGCCGCCAGCAGCGCCCGCGCGTCGACGTCGGTCAGCCCGCCGACCACCAGATCCGGCAGGTCGTCGAGCCCTGCCGCCGTCCCCGGCCGGGCCGCGAACAGCAGGGCGACGGGTTCCGAGCCGACCCGCCGGGCCAGGAACGCCAACGCCCTCGACGACGCCGAGTCCAGCCAGTGGGCGTCGTCGACCACGCACAGCAGGGGTTGCCCGCCCGCGAGCAGGTCCAGGGCGGCCAGGCCGACGCGGAACACGTCCGGCGTGCCCGTGGCGAGCCCGAACGCGACCCGGAGGGCGTCGCGGTGCGGTGCGGGCAGCTCGTCGAGCCGTCCCAGCAGCGGTCGGCAGAGCTGGTGCAGCGCGGCGAACGGCAGGTCCGTCTCGAACTCCGACCCGGACGCGTGCGCGACCAGGAACCCGGTCGCCGCCCGCCGCGCGTGCTCCAGCAGCGCGCTCTTGCCGATGCCCGCCTCGCCGCGCAGGACCAGCGCCCCACCCGCGCCCGCCCGAGCCGCGGCGACCAGCTCGTCGATCCGCCGGATCTCGGCGCGCCTGCCGACGAGCGGGGCGGGGAGGTGGGGCGAGGTCCGCATGCCCCGTACGGTAGCGAGCCCGCACTACTCCGGGCCGTGGTCCGCCGAGTACGGCGAGCTGACGCCCTCGTAGGCGAGGTGCATGACCATGCCGTTCGCGCCGTGGTCGAAGTTGTGGCAGTGGTCCATCCACACACCGGGGTTGTCCGCGGTGAACGCGATCTCGTACACCTGCCCCGGAGCCACGTTGAGGGTGTCCGTCCACCAGTCGCCGCTCGCCGGAACCCCGTTGCGGGACAGCACCCGCACCCGGTGGCCGTGCAGGTGGAAGGGGTGGTCGACGATGCTGCGGCTGGCGACGCGCACCCGCACCCGGTCCCCCTCGGCGACCACGAGCGTGGGCACGGCGGGGTACAGGCGGCCGTTGATCAGGCTGCTGACGTAGGTGAACCCGCCCTGGCCGAACCCGAAGCCGTCGTCCAACCGGAGGTCGAACGACCGGTCGGCGCCCTCCGCGGACGACGCGCCCGAGCCGTAGCCGAGCGGGTCGAACAGCGGGCCGTCGGCGAGGTCGGCGGGAGCCGCCGTGCCGTCCGGGCTGAGGGCGAGCGCGGCCTGTCCGGCGGCCACGGTCACCGGGGCCTTCGGCATGGTGAAGGCGACGTCGTACCGGCCGCCCGCCGCGAGCAGGAAGTCGGTGCCGTCCTCGACCGGCGTCGCGCCCGGCACCGGGTTGCCGTCGATGGCGGCAACGGTGAACCGGGTGCCGCCGACGTGGATCCGCTGCGGGTCCTTCGTGCTGTTCACCAGGCGCAGCAGGACGTTCCTGCCCGCGTCGACCGCCTGCCGGGACGGCTGGTCGGCCCGGTCGAACGCCACGGCCCGCTCGGCCGCGCCGGGCCACTCGTGGGTGAAGACCGTGCGCTCGAAGCCGTCGAACGCCGGACCGTCCTCCACGATCAACGCGCCGAACAGGCCGCGCCGCACGGATTCCGCCGCGTCCCGATGGGTGTGGTACCAGAAGGTGCCAGCCCGGTTGGGCGTGAACCGGTAGACGTGCCGCTCACCCGGCCGCACGGCGTTCTGCGTCACGCCCGGCACGCCGTCCTCCGCGTTGGGCACGTCCACGCCGTGCCAGTGCACGGTCACGCCCGCGTCGACGTCGGTGTTGACCAGCGTCACCTCGACCAACTGCCCCTTGCGTACCCGGAGTTCCGGACCGGGGGAGGAGCCGTTGAACGTGAGCGCGTCGACCGTGCGGCCGGAGTCCAGCCGCACCTGGCCCCGGGCGGCGGTGAGGGTGAGCCGGACGTCGGGCGTCCGGTCTCGCGGCCCGGTGAGCTGGTCCACGCTCCGGCCTCCCGCCATGGCGTGGTGGTCGTGGCCGGTCGCCGCGGTGTTCGCCTGGCCGCTCAGCACCAGGCCGACGGCGGGCACGAGCAGGAAGGCCGTTGCCAGCCAGGGCAAGCGCGCCGCGCGGGAACCGGACCGCCGCCAGCGGCCCAGCAGCACCGAGAGCCCGGCGAGCACCATCAGCGCCGCCACGGACCCGGCGACGACGGGCACGACGTCTTGGGGACCGAACGGCACGAACAGCCACCACGCCGACAGCAGCACCCCGGCCGCGCCGACGTGGGCGGACGTCCGCTCGGGTCGCCACACCGCCCAGGCCATCGGGACGAGCGCCAGCGGGAGTTGGACCTCCAGGCGGGACTCGGCGAGCACCAGGCCGCCGGTGAGCAGCAGACAGGCCACGGCGAGGCGCGCGGCCACCAGCGCGGCGGTGATCCACGCCCAGCGGACGCGGCGGCGCGGGTCGCCGGAGGCGTGACGGCCGAGCGCGAGGGCGGCGATCATCGCGAGGAGGGCCAGGACCATGTCGGTGAGGAACAGCGGTTCGAACACCCGACCACGGTGGCCCGCGACCGCCGGTGCTCGCGTCGGTGAAGACCGCCTATTCGACGCTCGCCGCGTACCGGCGGGCCAGGCGGGCGAACGCGTCCTGGAGTTCGGGCGGCCCGACGACCTCGAAGTCCGCGTCGAACCTCCCGATCGCGGCCGCCAGGCCGCTCCACGACCACGACCCCAGCACCAGGCGGCAGCGGTCCGGGCCGAGTTCCTCCACCACGCCCTCGGTGACGAAGGCGGACACGGCCGAGGCGGGCAGGTGCAGGACGACCTCGCCGCGGCAGGGCCAGTCGGTCGAGTCCACCGAGCCCCGGAACCGGGCGGCCACGAACGTGGCGACGTCGCCACCGGGCAGCTCCCGAGGAGTGAAGCGCGGGCCGGTGGGGACGCGCGGGGTGATCCGGTCCGCGCGGAACGTGCGCCAGTCGGCCCGGTCGAGGTCCCAGGCCACGAGGTACCAGCGCCCGCCCCACGTGACGAGGTGGTGCGGTTCCGCCCGGCGCGGCGGGCCGTCGACCCCGGCGTAGTCGAACCGCAGCACCTCGCGGGCGTGGACGGCGGCGCTGAGCGCCACGATCACGCCGCTCTCGACCTGCGGACCCGGTTGTGGCCGTTCGACGGCGGTGACCCGCAGCGAGTCGACCCGGCTACGCAGTCGGGAGGGCATGACCTGCCGGACGGTCGTCAACGCCCGCGCCGCCGCCTCCTCGATGCCCGCGCCCGAGGTGATGGCGATCTGGAGCGCGATGGTCAGCGCCACGGCCTGCTCGTCGTCGAACAGCAGCGGCGGCAGCTCCGAGCCCGCCTCCAGCCGGTACCCGCCGTCCGGGCCCTTCACGGCCGCGATCGGGTAGCCGAGTTCGCGCAGCCGGTCCACGTCGCGGCGGACCGTGCGCGGGCTGATGTCCAGCCGCTCGGCCAGCAGCGCGCCCGGCCAGTCCCGGCGGGCCTGGAGCAGCGAGAGCAGCGACAGCAGACGGGCTGAGGTCTTCGGCACGGTCTCCAGTGTGCCGCAGAAGCGGACACTTCCTGTCCTCTTCGCCTGGTTGGGTTGGGCGAGATCGGTGGAACGACGGAAGGATCACGGCGTGAAGACGCGCGAACTGGGACGGACCGGCATCCGGGTCAGCCCCTACTGCCTGGGCACGATGATGTTCGGCGCGGCGGGCAACACCGACCGCGACGACTGCGTCCGGATGGTCCACCGGGCGCTGGACGCGGGGATCAACTTCGTCGACACCGCCGACGTGTACTCGGGCAGCGAGTCGGAGGAGATCCTCGGGCTGGCGCTCAAGGGCAGGCGCGAGGACGTCGTGCTGGCCACGAAGGTCAACGGCTCGATGGGTGACGACCCGAACCGCGGCGGCAGTTCGCGGCGGTGGATCACCAGGGCGGTCGAGGACTCGTTGCGGCGGTTGGGGACCGACCACATCGACCTGTACCAGGTGCACCACCCCGACCCGTCGACCGACGTGGAGGAGACGCTGTCCGCGCTGACGGACCTGGTGCGCAGCGGCAAGGTGCGGGCCATCGGCTCGTCGAACCTGCCCGCGTCGGAGATCGTGGAGGCGCAGTGGGTCGCCGAGCGGCACGGGCTGCGGCGGTTCCGCACCGAGCAGCCCACGTACTCGATCCTCAACCGCGGCGTCGAGCGGGAGGTCCTGCCGACGTGCCGGAAGTACGGCCTCGGCGTGCTCGTGTGGAGCCCGCTGGCGTCGGGGATGCTCACCGGCCGCTACCGCAAGGGCCAGGCCCGGCCGGACAACGCGCGGATGCGCTGGGTGTCGGGGCACCTCACCGACGAGCGCAAGCTGGACGCGGTGGAACGGCTGATCCCGGTGGCGGAGGAGGCGGGCCTGTCGTTGACGCACCTGGCGATGGCGTTCACCATCGCCCACCCCGACGTCACGTCGGCCATCCTGGGACCGCGCACCACGGACCACCTGGAGGACCTCCTGGCAGGCGCGGCGACGACCCTGGACGACGACGTCCTCGACCGGATCGACGAGATCGTCGCGCCGGGCGTGGACGTGGGGCCGATCGACATCGCCTACACGCCGCCCGCCCTGTCCCGCATGGCGCTGCGCCGTCGTCCGGCCGACGAGCGGGCCGCCGCGTGACGGTCCTGGACACCCGCGCGCTCAACCGCGCCACGCTGGCCCGGCAACTGCTGCTCGACCGCGCCGACGTGCCGGTGCTCGACGCCGTCGCGCACCTCGGCGGGTTGCAGGCGCAGGAACCGCAGGAGCCGTTCGTCGGCCTGTGGTCGCGGCTGCGCGCGTTCGACCCGAAGGTGCTGTCGGGCCTGCTGGTCGACCGGAAGGTGGTGCGGACCCACCTCATGCGCCGCACGGTCCACCTCGTGACCGCCGAGGACGTGCTGGCGTGGCGGTCCCGGCACGAGGCGATGCTGCGGCAGAAGGTGCTCGGGGTCTACCGCCGCGAACTCGACGGCGTGGACCTGGGCGAACTCGCGGAGGCCGCACGGGCCGTGATGTCCGACGACGAGCCCCGCACGATGTCCGAGATCGCGCGGGCGCTCGCCGAGCGCTGGCCCGCGCCGGGGCCGAGGGCGTTGGGGGAGATGGTGATCGCCGCCCTCGTGCCGATGGCGCAACTGCCGCCGCGCGGGCTGTGGCGGGCCAAGGGCGGGGTGCGGAACCTGCCGCTGTCGTCGTGGCTGGGCCGTGAGGTCGACCCGCTCGCGGCGGACGACGTCGTGGGCCGGGCGCTGGTCCGCCGCTACCTCGCGGCGTTTGGCCCGGCGGCCACGGCGGACCTGCGCGCGTGGAGCGGTGTCGCCGGACTGCCCGCCGCGGTGAAGGCCGTGCGCGAGGAACTCGTGAGCTTCCGGGACGAGCGGGGCCGGGAACTGCTGGACCTCCCCGAGGCCCCGCGTCCCGACCCCGACACCCCTGCCCCGGTCCGGTTCCTGCCCGCGTTCGACAACGCGATCCTCGGCTACGACGACCGGACCCGGATCATCGACGACGCCCACCGCCTCCTGTCGGTGGCGGGGGAGCGGGTCGTCCTGGTCGACGGCCGGGTGGCCGCGACCTGGACCGTCGAGACCGACACCGTCGCCGTCACCCCGGTGCGCCGCCTCTCCCGAGCCGACCGCGCCGCCGTGGCGGAGGAGGGTCGGGAGGTGGCGGCGTTCCTGGTCGACGGGGATCGGGTGCGGGTCGACGGGTGATCAGGCCGCTCAGGCGAAGGCGAACACCGGGGGGAACACCAGGACCACGATCCACGCCCACACCGCGAACACCGGGAGGTAGGTGATCTGCCAGCGCTCCACGGCCGCGAACGGCGTGCGCTTGCGGACCAGGCCCAGCACCAGCCACGCCGACCACGCCAGGTTGGCCAGCAGGACGACGTTCTCGCCCAGCGCGGCCGCCTTGTTCGGCGTGGTGCCGAACTCGGAGATGCGGCCGGTGATCTGCCACAGCACCACCACGTCGATGACCAGCGCGCTCACCACCAGCGCGAGCTGCATCCGGTCGAACAGGCCGGGCGGGGCCAGCGGGTCGCGGGCCGACATGGAGTACAGCAGCAGGCCCAGCACGACCACCAGCAGGAGGTCGAACAGGATCAGCGCCTCCCGCTCGACGTCGATGCCGCCGCTGGTCACGACGAGCGCGACCAGGAAAGCCAGCAGCGCCACCGTGAACAGCGGGGTGAACAACCGCGTGAGCACCGGCGCGAGGTTCTCGACGACGCTCTGCTTCGCCTCGACGAGCCAGGCCGCCACCACCACCGCGGCCATCGCGCCGCACGGCACGATCCAGTGCCCGACGACGTTCTGCGGGTCGAGCCCGATGGCGGAGAAGGTGCCGAACAGGAAGGCGGTCAGCACGCCGCCGCCCAGCGCGATGAGGACGTAGTAGATGAAGCACTCGCCGGTGAAGCGGACGAAGTCCATGCGCCTGCGACCGGCGCGGACGTCGTCGGACACGTAGGCGAGACCCACCACGAACCACAGGGCGATGGGGAGGTGGATGGTCGTCAGCACGAGCGACTGCGACTCCTCCACGAGGCGGTAGACGTTGGCCCCCACCGCTCCCAGCACGAACAGCCCCACCAGGACGCCGATCACCGCCCTCGACGCGTTCCGCCGCCACGCCAGGAAACCCGCGAGCCACGGCAGCGCGAACAGGGCGGCGTTCGGCGCGTAGAACGCGGTGTCCTGCGCGTAGTCCATGCCGAACAACTCGGGAACCTTGATGGACAGCGCCGCGCCCGCCGCGCACAGGATCATCGCGTACAGGTCGCGCCGCGACCGGGTGGCCGTGACGGGGCCGTCGGTGTCGCTGGTCAGCACGAGCTGCTTCCACAGGCGTTCCGAGTGCTCCCGCGCGAACTCGCGCGACAGGTCGTCCAGGCTGCCCATCCGCTTGACCGCGACCAGGAACGCCTCGTCCGCGTGCAGGCCGACGCCCACCAGCTCGTCGACGGAGCCGCGCAGGTGGTCCTCCAGCTCGTCCACGTCGGTCTGCCGCAGCTCCCTGCGGCGCTGCACGTACGTCCGCCACTGGGCGAACTGGGCCTCCAGGGCGTCGGTCATGCGAGGCCCCCCAACGGAATCGAGGTGAACCGGCCGTCGCCTGGACTGCGCCAGACCTCCTTGAGCGCTTCCACGACCGTGTCCCACTGGCGCCGCTGCTCCGCCAGTTCGGCCAGGCCGCTCTCGGTGACGCGGTAGTACTTGCGCTTGCGCTCCCCGGCCACGGACTGCCAGGTGGACTCCACGTGCCCGAGCCGCTCCAGCCGGTGCAGCAACGGGTAGAGCAGCCCCTCGGTCCAGTCCAGCTCTCCGCCGGACAACTCGTTGATCCGCCGCAGGATGGCGTACCCGTAGCTGTCCGCCTCGGCCAGGATGCCCAGCACCATCGGTGTGGCCGACGCGGCGACGAGATCCTTGGCGACTTTCACGTGCCCTCCAGCGGGTCGATACCCTAGATGTTCTAGGCATCGTAGTTCTAGGTATCGAACGGCCGCAAGGAAGGGGTGCGCTACGCCGGGTGCCAGCCCTGGTCGACGGAGGCGCGGCACCGGTCGGGGTGGTCGCCCGCGCCGGTGAACAGCGAGGTCAGCAGGAACGGGCCGTGGTCGAGGGTGGTGGGTGGGAGGGGGCCGTTGGCGACCAGGGACACCAGGCCGTGGCCGATGATCCAGCTCTGGGTGGCCAGGTCCAGGGGGACGGTGTCGGGGTGGAAGCGCTTTGTTGCTCGGGCGCGGGCGGCGGCTTGGACGAGGTGTTCGAGGGTCGCGTCGGCGGCGGTGAGGTCTTCTAGGGCGAAGGTCTCGTCGAACATGACCCGGTACAGGTCGGGGTGCTCCAGCGCGTTGCGCAGGTAGGCGGCGACCAGTGCGGTGAGGTCCCGCACCGGGTCGTCGGTGGGGGTGATCAGGGTGAACCTGGCGGCCAGGCGGGTGAAGCCCTCCTGGCGCAAGGCTTTCCACAGGCCGTCCATGCCGTCGAAGTGGGTGTAGACGGCCATCGTCGACATGCCCGTGCCCGCGACGAGCGAGCGCAGGGTGATGGGTTCGCGGGTGCGGAGCATGTGCGCGGCCCGTTCGACCAGCAGTGTGCGGACCGCCGGGTCTTTCGTCCTGGCCATGGGGTGAGGGTACATGGCATAGCAATGCTATGTTTAAGGCTCGGTCCGGAGAGTTCGGTCCCGAGAGTTCAGTCTGAAGAGTTCGGTCCTGAGAGTTCGGTCCCGAGAGCGAGGAGTTCGACATGCCGATCACCCTGGTCAACCCCGACGCGCTGCCGAAGGTCGACCTGTACCGGCAGGTGGCCGTCGCCACCGGGTCGAAGCTGGTCTTCATGGCCGGTCAGGTCGCCCGTGACGCGGACGGCGGCAAGGTCGGCGAAGGCGACTTCGCCGCGCAGGTCGAGCAGTGCTACCTCAACGTGGGCGCGGCGCTGGCCGAGGCGGGGGCCACGTTCGACGACGTGGTGAAGCTGACCGTGTACCTGGTCGACTGGACGCCGGAGAAGATGCCGCTGTTCGTCGAAGGTGTGGCGCGGGCCGCGAAGAAGCTTGGTGTCACGCCGGTCGCGCCGTTGACCGGGATCGGTGTGGCCTCGCTGGCCGAGCCGGATCTGATGATCGAGGTGGAGGCGACGGCGGTCGTCGGCTGATCCACTGCCACCCCCGAAGGGACGGTGATCGTTCCCGCCGAATGGCGGCTCGCCGTCGGCCCTGCGCGGCGATACTTGGAGGTCGCGACCAGGCTGAAGGGGGAGCGGTCATGACCGCTCGTCGACCACCGCGTGCTCGGGGGAACCGCAACGAGTTCGCGGGCACGGCGGAGACTGTCGTGCAGGCGGGTGGGGTGCACGGATCGTTGCACGTCCATCAGGCGTCTGGGACGGCTATTCCGATTCCGCGGCAGCTTCCGGCCGATACCGCGTACTTCATGGGGCGTGAAGGTGATCTGACGTGGTTGGACAGCCGGCTCGTCGATGGTGCTACGGAGGCGGCGTCCAGGGTTGCCGTGATCACCGGGGCGGCGGGGGTCGGGAAGACGGCACTGGCGCTGCGGTGGGCGCATCGGGTGCGGGATCGGTTCCCTGACGGGGATTTGTACGTCAACCTGCACGGGTACGGGCGTGGGGCGCCGATTCCGTTGGAGCAGGTGGTGGAGCGGTTCCTGCGTGCGCTCGGGGTGCCGTCTTCGGAGATGCCTGGTGACGCGGAGGCGCAGGCTGATCTGTGTCGGTCGTTGCAAGCCGGTCGGCGGTTGTTGATCGTGTTGGACAACGCGTCGTCGGCTGAGCAGGTTCGGCCGTTGTTGCCTGGGTCGTCGACGTGTTTCGTGGTGGTGACGAGTCGGCATCACCTGACCGGGCTTCGGGTGCAACCGGGGGCTGAGCGGCGGACGGTGATCCCGTTGTCGACTGGGGAAGCCGTGTCGTTGTTGCGCGAGGTGATCGGTGTCGATCGGGTTGACGCTGAGCCTCAGGCGGCGGGGGAGTTGGCGCGGTTGTGCGCGTGCTTGCCGCTTGCTTTGCGGATAGCGGCTGATCGGGTTGCGACTCATCCGCATACGACGTTGGCCGAGTTGGTCGACGAGTTGGCTGTGGAGCGGGATCGGTTAGACCTGCTGGCGACTGATGACGAGGTGATCGCTGTGCGTGCGGCGTTCTCCTGGTCGTATCAGGCGTTGGACGGTGAGGCCGCGGAGGTTTTTCGGTTGCTGGGGCTGCACGCGGGGGTGGATGTCAGTATTCACGCGGCTGCTGCGCTGGTTGCGGGCTCTGTTGCTGAGGTGCGGCCGTGGTTGGACGCGTTGGCGGGGGTTCATCTGCTGGAAGAGGTCGATCGGGATCGGTATCGGTTCCACGACCTGTTGCGGGTGTATGCCGCTGAACTTGCTGAAGCTGAGGTGTCTGCGGGGGATCGGGCCGCGGCGGTGCGGCGGGTGTTGGAGTGGTATCTGCGTACGGCTGATGTCGCCGATCGGTTGTTCAGTCCGCAGCGGCGGCATGTGCCGTTGGAGGCGGTGGTTGGTTTTGCTGTGCCGGATCTTGGTAGTCACAGCGGGGCGCGGAAGTGGTGTGAGGTCGAGCGGGCGAACCTGGTGGCGGCTACTCGGCAGGCCGCTGAGACCGGGAATCACGATGTCGCGTGGAAGTTGCCGGTGGCGTTGTGGGGGTACTTCACCATTCGAACGCCTTGGGCGGACTGGATCGCCACCTATCGGGCGGGGTTGGCGTCGGCGCGGTTGATCGGTGCGCGGTTGGGGGAGGCGTGGATCTTGAGCGGGCTGGGGACGGCTTATCGGGATCTGCGGCGGTACGACGACGCGCTTGAGGCGTACGACCTGTCGTTGGTCGTGTGGCGGGAGATCGGGGATCTGCACGGTGAAGGGTGGACGCTGGGGAGCAAGGGCATCGCCTACTGGGAGTTGGCGCGGTTCGATGAGGCGTTGACGTGCTCGCGGGCGGCCATCACCGCGTTCCGGACCATTGGGAACCGGCACGGGGAAGGGCTCGCGCTGCACTGCGTCGGGGAGTCGTGTCGGGGGTTGGGGCGGCTGGACGAGGCGCACGAGTACCTGCACCGGGCGTTGGTGCTCCGGCGGGAGATCCGGGACCGGTGGGGGGAGGGGCAGACGTCCAACAGCCTTGGGGACACGTACCGGGATTTGGGGCGGCCTGATGCGGCCGTGGAGCGGTATCGGGATGCGTTGGCTGTGTGGACGGAGACCGGGGATCAGTGGGGGGAGGCTCGGACCCTCACGAATCTTGGGGATGTGTCGGAGGGGGTGGGGTTGTCGTCTGAGGCTCGGGAGTACTGGGGGCGGTCGTTGGCGATCTGCGAGGAGTTGGGGTCGCCTATGACCGGGGAGTTGCGGGCCCGGTTGGGGGGTTCTCGGTCAGGGGGCTAGTCGAACGTCCAGGTGGCGTGGGCGCCGGGGCCGATGGTGAGGGTGGAGTGGCCGATCCGCAGGTGCCTGGGGGGTGCGGGGTGGTTGAGGATGAGGTCGATCCGCTTCAGGCCCGTGTGGTCGCGGGTGGTCGTGTCGAAGCGGAGGGTGGTGCCGTTGCGCGTGGCGACGATCCCCTGGGGGAGGGTGTGGACGGTGAAGCCGCCTGCCCGGAGGAGCGGGGTGGTGGCTTGGAGGTCCTTTTGGGTCACTGCCAGGCGGACGGACGACACGTCCCGCATGAGGTGGTCGCGGTAGTCGTCGGAGAGGTAGCGCTCTCGGCTGACGTCGCCTGGGTGGTCCGGGGGTTCGGTGTCGCTGCGGGGGTCGGCGAAGTAGCTCGGCAGGTACTCCATGCCCCACGCGCCGAAGGAGTCGTACTGCTCGGTGGTGTAGACGGCGTCGAACCACGGGACCGGGACGCCGTCGCCGAAGTCCCTCGTCTGGCGGAAGTTGATGGGGGTGATGCCTTGGTCGCGGAGTCGGTTCTCGACCGTGGAGAGGTCGCCCTCTTGTTCGGTGGAGAGGCCCATTCCCGCTGAGCCCAAGGTGCCGTCCTTGCCTGGGACGTCGCCTACGCCGAACAGTTCCAAGTAGGTCTCGCGGCCCATGAGGTAGCGGGCGGTCCACTTTTCGCCGCCTGAACCCGTGGTGGTGCGGAGTTGGAAGTTGGCGAAGGTGCGGAGGTAGGGCGAGGCTGCGATGGCGTCGGCTGTTTCTCGGTCCAGGACGCCGTAGGTGTGGTTGAGGAACAACACCTGGGAAGGAGTTCTGGTGGGGGTTCTTGCGCTCGCCTCTGCTGCGCCTGAGAAGGCGAGGGTCAGGGCGGCGGCAGAGGCCACGGCCATCCGTGAGGTCCGGCGAAGAGGCATGGGGATGATCTTAGGACGGGGTGCTGGAGTGCGTCTGGAGTCCGTCTGTGGGGGTGGGTGTCGGGTTTGGGGGCTAACCCCCGATTGCGCCAATTATCCCACCCTTTTTCGCTTTGTCAAGGCTGGAA
>NZ_JBHYHC010000167.1:0-19136 GCF_042738955.1 Umezawaea sp. NPDC059074 | reverse complement strand
CCCAACGGTGCCGCGCTCCCCGCGGATTCATGCAAATCGGATATCTCGACCACTCCGGCAACTACCAGTCCGCCAACCTTCGTCACTCGGTTCACGTGATCCAGAATGGTCTGGACAAGTGGGTGCGGCGACGGTCATTCAGTCCAACATCACCCCGAGGCGAGCCCCGCGGCAGGCCGGATCCGCGACGCCCCGCGCGCCGGGCCGAACGCGGCGAGCACCGCCAGCACGACCACCGCGAGCCCGCCGAGCGCCAGCGACCCCCAGTCAGCGCTGGGGAACGTGGACACGCCCGCCGCGGCGATCGTGAGCTGGGCGTAGACCAGCCCGACCAGGCCGCCGCCGAGGACGCCGACCAGGGCGAGCAGCACCGCCTCGGCCACGATCCCGTGCTGGAGACCGCCCTTCGTCACGCCGAGAGCCCGCCGCAGCGCCAGTTCCTTGCGCCGTTCCTGCACGGAGATCGTGAGCGTGGTGCCGATCCCGGTGACCGCCACCGCGACCGACAGGCCCAGCAGCACCATCAGCATCACCGTCGCCAGGTCGAGGTAGCGCTGGTTCTGCGCGGCCTCGTCGACCGCCGTCTCGACCGCGACCGTCGGCGCGGACGCCAAGCCCGCCTGGACGGCCTTCTGGTACGCCGTCGGGTCCGCGCCCGGTTTGAGCGCCACGACCACGCTGGACGCGGGCCCGATCGTCGGGTCGGCGATCACGACCCCCGCGTAGCCGACGTAGTTGCCCGCGACGGTGCCGACCACCGTGACCGTGCGCGACCCGCCGGGCAGGCCGTCCAGCACCACCTGCTGACCCACCGCCGTGTTCCACGACTCCAGCACCCACTCGGACACCAGCGCGGTGCCGTCCCGGATGTCCGCGACCCCCGTGGCCCCGCTGTTCTCGGCGTTCAGCCACTCCGCCAACTGCTTCGGGTCCGCGCCCACGGCCGTGAACGGGTCGCCGTTGGCGCGCTTGCCCTCCGCGCGGTGCAGGACGGCCCGACCCGCCACCTCGGGGCGGTCGGTGATCTTGGCGATGTCACCGGGCAGCGGCCGTTCGCCGACGTCGGACACGACGACGTCGGGCCGGGGGTTCTGCGACAGCGCGGCCTCCATCTCGCGGGCCGTGCCGACGGTGACGGCGAAGAACGTGACCATCGCGGCGGCCAGCACGAGCGGCATCGCGACCGACGCGGACCGCTGCGGCTCCCGGCGCACCTCGGCGGCGGCGAGCTTCCAGTGCGCGCCGCCGACCTTCGCGGCGAGACCGCCGAACACCCGGCTCAACGCGGGCACGGCGACCGGCCCGAGCAGGCCGAACAGCCCCAGCACGCCGATGATCCCGGAGAACAGCACCAGGAACATCGCGGCGACCGTGCCCTTCGCCCCGACCGCGAGGAAGCCCATCCCGGCGGCGATGACCACGAGGACGATGCCGAACACCGTGCGGCGGCGGGCCACCGAGCGGTCCGGCGTCGCCCCCTCGGACGTCCGCAAGGCGGCCAGTGGCGACACCCGTGACGCGGCGAGGGAGGGCCGGAGTGCCGCGAACACGCTGAGGACCGCAGCCACGCTCGCGCCGAGGGCGACGTAGCCGAGGGTGGGCACGACGGAGGGGTTGAGTGCGGCCGTGCCGAACAGCTCCGAGATGCCGGTGGCGTCGAAGACCTTGGACAGCGCCATCGCGACCGGTCCGCCCGCCAGCGCGCCGAACGCGCCCGCGAGCGCGCCGGTGAGCAGCGCCTCGACCAGGTTGGCCACCACGAGGGGTTTGCGGTTCGCGCCGAGGCAGCGCAGCAGCGCGGTCTGGCGCTGGCGCTGGAGGTAGACGGCGCGGAACGTGGCCGCGGCGACGAAGGACGCAGTGGCGAGCGCGAGGATGGCGAACAGGATCAGGATCGCGGCCAGCGACCCGCTGTCGCCGGTGGAGCCCTCCCGGCGGTCCTCGTCGGCCACCTGCGACACCCGCAGCGCGGGTCCGACCGCGGCGGCGACGGCGGCCTGGTCACCGCCGACGACCTGGAGCTCCCGCACCTCGGGCTTCCGGTCCAGCTTGAGCGCCAGGTCCTCGCCGACCACGACGACGGCCTCGTCCGCGAGCCCGCCGCGCTTGGTGATCCCCCGGACCACCACGTCGAGCGGCTTGCCGTCCGCGTCGGCGACCTTCACCGTCGAACCGGGCCTCAGGTCGTACTTGGCGGCGGTGACCTTGTCGACGGCGATCTCGCCGTCCGCCGCGGGCGACCGCCCCTCGCCGATCGGGATGCGCCGCAGCCCGTCGCGGTCCACCTCGACGTCACCGGAGGCGCGGCGGACGCTCGCGCGGCCGTCCTGGAGCAGCAGGTCCACCCCGACTTGCCGGACCGGCACCACCCGTTGCACGCCCGGCACGGCCGCGATCTTGTCCGCCGCGGCCTGGTCCAACTTGGGCTGCTGGTCGAACGCGAGGTCCGGGTCGTGGACGACACCGACCTCCAGGGTCACCGCCGAGGGCACGACCGGGGCGCCCGCCTCCGCCGAGTCGACGATCACGTCGCTCAACACCAGCGAGGCGGTCAGGCACGCCACCCCGACGATCAGGGCGACACCGGGCAGCAGCGCGCGGCCGGGTCGGTGGCGGAACTCGGCGAGGCCGAGTCCGATCGTTGTGGGCAAAGCTCCTCCTCGTGACGGTGTTCGCCACGACGGTAGGAATCGGCGGCGTCGCCGGGCGTCGGCCCGTGGTAGCAATGAGGTGTACGACCACAGGAGGACACCCCGGTGACATCGGCACAGGAACTGGTCGCCGTCTTCGACGACGACGGCACCCCGCGCCCCGGCGCGCCGCGCGGGTTGGTGCGCGAGCAGGGCCTCTGGCACGCGTGCGCCACGATCCTGGTGCGGTCCCTGGACGGCGGGCGCGTGTACGTGCACCAGCGCACCGACACCAAGGACGTGTACCCCGGCCTCTACGACTGCTGGGCGGGCGGCGTCCTGGCCGACGGCGAGGACCCGGCCGAGTGCGCGGAACGGGAACTGGCCGAGGAACTGGGCGTGCGCGGCGTGCCGCTGACCCCGTCGTTCACCGCGCGGTTCGTCGACCCGCCGATCCGCTACCTCGCCCACGTCTACGAGGCCCGCACGGACGGCCCGTTCACCCACCAGCCGGAGGAAGTGGCCGCGGGCTGGTGGATGACGCTGGACGACCTGGTGGAGAAGGTCGACGACCCGGACTGGCCCGTGGTCCCGGACGGCCGCGCGCTGTTCCACCAGTGGCTCGCCCGCCAGGAGGCCTGACCGTGGGAATGCTGTTCGCCCTGTCGATCCCCGGCCTGGCCTGTCTGCTGTTCCTGCTGGCCGTCGGCGAGCGCGTGGTCCGCTGGATCCGCCGCCGCCGTGGCGAGGCGCCCGTGCTCAGCGGGGCGGCGTTCGACCAGGTGACGCTGCTGTTCTACGCCACCAAGCAGGCCGAGCTGGACCAGCGGCAGACCGACTCCATGCTGCGCGACGAGGAGGCCGAGGCCGCGCCACCGCGTGGCGCGATCGACCTCGACGGCGGCGTGGTCAGGCTTTCGCCAACAGACCCGCGGCGGCGCCCGCCAACCGCGTGACGACGTCCCGCGCGCGGTCGACGCTGATCGTCTCCATCCGCAGGGTGATCGTCAGGTCGTCCTTGGCCAGCACGGCCGTGCACGCCCCGCGGCCACCGGCCAGCTCCTCGCACCAGCCCACGGCGTCGTCCACTCCGGACAGTCCGGCGAACTCGACCTCGGAGCACGTCAACGCCTGGCGCACGGCCGTCGTGGCGGACTTCGCCTGCCCCTTGGGGTAGGCGGCGATCCGCTGCTCCAGCTTGCTCGCGCCGCTCTGGCTGCGGGTGGCGACCCGGTACCCGTCCGCCACCCGGCCGGGGGCGCTGACCTGCTTGCCGCACACGGCTTCCGCGGTCGAGGGCGCGGCGGCGGCCGACTCCCGCACCTCCAGCCCGTCGTCGGTCAGCGCGGGCTGCGGCAGCGCCAGCGCGGCGAACTCCGCCACGGGACGGGGCTTCGCGCTGGGCGCTGCGGACGAGGACGACGGCGCGGCGGCCGCGACCTTGGCCGTCGCGCTCGTGGAGGTCGTCGTCGTGGTGGTGACCGGGCCGTCCTGGGCGAACCCCCGTCGCAACGGCCGCTGCTCCACGGAGCACCCGGTCAGAACAAGGCTGGTCGCGACGACGACCGCGACGTGCGCGCGACGCAAGGCTGTCCTCCAAGCTCGGTGATCTCCGAGAACCTAGCGGCTCGCGCCGCGCGCGGAACGTCCGGGTCGCCTCAGGCGTCCCGCCGCGCCAGCGCCACCGCCCCGGCGGCCAGCGCCACGACCGGGTACGCGAGCAGCACCGCGAGCGCCCAGCCGGGCGTCAACGGGGCGTGGTCGATCGCCCCGGAGAACTGCGGCGTCAGGTAGAGCGGGGTCACCGCCACCAGCCGGTTGTTCCACGGCGCGGGCAGCAGCACGGCGACCATCGGCAGCACGAACATCAGGAAGCACAGCGTCGTCAACGCGCCCGCGGTCGACCGCAACAGCGTCCCGAACCCCAGCCCCACCAACGCCAGCACCGCGATGGACATCCCGTTGGCCAGCACCGACGGCAGCGCGGCGGCGAGCCCGTCGAACTGCGCCAGCGGGGCGGGCCGGTCACCGATGATCACCGCGCCCACGCCGTAGGACGCGAACGAGACCAGCTCACCGAACAGCAGCCCGGCCCCGCCGACGACCGCGACCTTCGCCGCCAGCACGGACATCCGCCTCGGCACGGCGACGAGCACGGTCCGGATCATCCCGCCGGTGTACTCGGACGTGACCACCAGCGCGCCGATCACGCCCGCGGCGAACTGGGTGAACGGCATGACGAACACGCTCGGGTCGGCCGACGCGAACACCGCCCGCAGCTCGGGCGTGGACCGGTCGTAGTCGGCCGTCATCAAGGAGGAGATGACCGCGCCGAGCGCCAGCGCGAGCACCGCCGTCAGCACCAGGTAGTAGGTCGACCGCACGGTCCGGACCTTGAGCCACTCCGAGGCCACCACGTCGATCACCGCGCCACCGCTTCCGTCCGGAACTCCACGCTGTCCTCGGTCAACTCCAGGTAGGCGTCCTCCAGGGACGCGCTGCGCGGGGTCAGCTCGTGCACCGCGATCCGCCGGTCGGCGGCCGCGTCCGCGATCCCGGCCGCGTCGAGCCCCTGCACGACGAGCGCGTCCCCCTCCTCCGCGACCCTCGCCCCGGCGCGCTCCAGCACCCGCCGCAGCCCGGCCGGGTCGGGGGTCCGCACCAGGACGTCCCGGCGGAACCGGTCGGCCAGGTCCTTCATCGACGTCTCGACGATCAGCCGTCCGCGCCCGATCACCACGACCCGGTCCGCGGTCACGGCCATCTCGCTCATCAGGTGGCTCGACACCAGCACGGTCCGGCCCTCGGCGGCCAGGCCGCGCATCAGGTCCCGGATCCAGCGGATGCCCTCCGGGTCGAGGCCGTTGACCGGCTCGTCGAACAGCAGCACGCCCGGATCGCCCAGCAGTGCGGCCGCCACCCCCAGCCGTTGCTTCATGCCCAGCGACAGGGCCGACACCCGCCGCCCGGCGGCGCCCGCCAGGCCGACCTGCTCCAGCACCTGGACCACGCGGGCGGTCCCGATGCCGTTGCTCCGCGCCAGGCAGCGCAGGTGGTTCACGGCGGACCGGCCGCCGTGCACGGCGTTGGCGTCCAGCAGCGCCCCCACCTCGACCATCGGCCGCCGGATGTCGGCGTACCGCCTGCCGTTGACCAGCGCCGACCCGGACGTCGGCGTGTCCAGCCCCAGCACCGCCCGCATGGTCGTCGACTTGCCCGCGCCGTTCGGCCCGAGGAACCCGGCGACGTACCCCGGTCGGACCTCGAACGACAACCCGTCGACCGCTCGCACAGCGCCGTAGCGCTTGCTCAACTCCCGTACCTCGATCATGGCCGGAACCCTGTCGGCTCCGGGCGGCGAGCGGATCGGACCACGGCCCGGAGCCGGGATCGGACCACGGTCCGATCCCCGCGCCGCGCCCCGCCGCTACGGTCGGCGGGTGACTGCACCTCCCCGCCTGGTCAAATGGCTGCCGGTCGCGTACACGGTCGCCGTGGACGTGGCCGCCGCCGTCGCGGCGGTCCTGGTGTACCTGACGTTCGTGGAGCTGACCCACGGGCCCGTCCCGTTCGGCTACCTGCTGGCCGTCCTGGTGGGCGCTCCGCTGGCCGTGCGCCGGAAGTGGCCGCTGGCCGCGTACGCGGTGGTCGTCGTCGCCCAGAACACCGCGACGCTGCTCCACATCACCCTCGAGGTGTACACGCCGACGCTGTTCGCGCTGTACATGGTCGCGGTGCTGCTGCCCCGCCGTGTCTCGGCCCTGGCCGTGGCGGCGGGCGCGGCGCTGACGGCCGTGTGCGTGGCCATCTCCGAGCCGTGGCCGGACGACCTGGGCATCACCTCGGTGGTGTGGCTGCTGATGGCCGCCGTCTGGGCGCTCGGCTGGACGACCAGGGTCCGCCGGTCCTACCTCGCGAAGACCGCGGAGGAGGCGGCGGAGCGCGCGTTGACCGAGGAGCGGATGCGGATCGCGCGGGAACTCCACGACATCGTCGCCCACAGCCTGACGATGATCGCCGTGAAGGCGGGCGTGGCCCACCACGTGGCCGACGACAACCCGACGGAGGCACGGGAGGCGTTGCGGGTCATCGAGCAGACCAGCCGGGGAACGCTCACCGAGATGCGCCACCTGCTGGGCGTGCTGCGCTCCTCGGACACCCCGGACCTGTCCCCCGTGCCCGGCCTGGCCGACCTGCCCGCGCTGGTGGACCGGGCGGCGATGGCAGGCGTGCCGGTCACCCTCACCCTCGCCGACGCGGAGTCGCTGCCGGAGGGCGTGGCCCTGACCGTGTACCGGATCGTCCAGGAGTCGGTGACGAACGTGGTCAAGCACGCCGCGCCCGCCGAGTGCGCGGTCACGATCGCCGTCGACGACGGCACGGCGACCGTCGAGGTCATCGACAACGGCCGGGGCGAACGGGTCCTGCCGGGCGGCGGCGGACACGGCCTGGCGGGCATGAACGAGCGCGTGGCGATGTACGACGGCACGTTCCACGCGGGCCCGCTGCCCCAGGGCGGCTTCCGCGTGACGGCGGAACTGCCGTTCGCATGATCAAGGTCATGATCGTCGACGACCAGGCCCTCCTCCGCGGCAGCTTCCGCCTGCTCGTGGACTCCGCACCGGACCTCACGACCGTGGGTGAGGCGGCCAACGGCCGTGAAGCGGTGGCCTTGGCCGCGACCACCGTCCCGGACGTGGTCCTGATGGACATCCGCATGCCGGAGATGGACGGCATCGAGGCCACCACCCACCTCTCCCCGACGTCGAAGATCCTCATCCTGACCACCTTCGACCTCGACGCCTACGTCTACGCGGCACTGAGGGCGGGTGCGAGCGGCTTCCTGCTGAAGGACACCCCACCGGTGGAACTGCTGTCCGCGATCAGGACGATCGCCGCGGGCGAAGCCCTCCTGGCCCCCACGGTGACCAAAAGGCTCATCAATGAATTCTGCGCAAAACCGGAAAGACTCCCCACGAAATCCCTTGAGGGCGTCACGGACCGCGAAAAAGAAGTCCTGCTCCTGATAGCCAAGGGCCTTTCGAATACCGAAATCACCCAACGACTACACCTGAGCGTGGGCACGGTGAAAACCCACATAGGCCGCCTGCTCCACAAACTCCAAGCCCGCGACCGCGCCCAACTCGTGATCACCGCCTACGAGTCCGGCCTGGTCTGACCCGAACACGGCGAAGCCCGCCCCTCCCCGGAGGGACAGGCGGGCTTCGTCGTGACTCGTGCTACAGGTACTGGCCGGTGTTGGTGGCCGTGTCGATCGCCCTGCCGGACTCCGTGCTCTTCCCGGTGACGAGGGTGCGGATGTAGACGATCCGCTCCCCCTTCTTGCCGGAGATGCGAGCCCAGTCGTCCGGGTTCGTGGTGTTGGGCAGGTCCTCGTTCTCGGCGAACTCGTCGACGATCGCGGCCAGGAGGTGTCGCACGGACAGACCCGGCTGCTTGGTGTCCAACAGGGCCTTGATGGCGGCCTTCTTGGCGCGGTCGACGATGTTCTGGATCATGGCGCCGGAGTTGAAGTCCCGGAAGTACAGGACCTCCTTGTCACCGTTCGCGTAGGTGACCTCCAGGAACCGGTTCTCCTCCGACTCCTCGTACATGCGCTCCACGGTGTGCTGCACCATGCCCTCGATGCACGCCTTCGGGTCCCCGCCGAACTCGGCGAGGTCGTCGGCGTGGATCGGGAGGTCGGGCGTCAGGTACTTGTTGAAGATGTCCATCGCGCCCTCGGCGTCCGGACGCTCGATCTTGATCTTCACGTCGAGTCGGCCCGGTCGGAGGATGGCCGGGTCGATCATGTCCTCGCGGTTGGAGGCGCCGATCACGATGACGTTCTCGAGGCCCTCGACGCCGTCGATCTCCGACAGCAGCTGCGGCACGATCGTCGTCTCCACGTCGGACGACACACCGGAACCGCGGGTGCGGAAGATCGAGTCCATCTCGTCGAAGAACACGATGACGGGCGTGCCCTCGGAGGCCTTCTCCCGAGCCCGCTGGAAGATCAGGCGGATGCTCCGCTCGGTCTCGCCGACGAACTTGTTCAACAGCTCCGGACCCTTGATGTTGAGGAAGTAGGACTTGGCCTGCTTCCCGGTCTCACCTCGGGCCTCGAGCACCTTCTTCGCCAACGAGTTGGCGACCGCCTTCGCGATCAGGGTCTTGCCGCAGCCGGGAGGGCCGTACAGCAGGACGCCCTTCGGCGGCCGGAGCTTGTACTCCCGGAACAGGTCGGCGTGCAGGAACGGCATCTCCACCGCGTCGCGGATCTGCTCGATCTGGCGACCGAGACCACCGATGTCGGTGTAGAGGACGTCCGGCACCTCCTCCAGCACGAGGTCCTCGACCTCGGCCTTGGGAACCCGCTCGTAGGCGAAGCCCGCCTTCGAGTCGACCAGCAGCGAATCGCCGATCTTCAACGGCGAGTCGATCAGCGGCTGGGCCAGCCAGACGACCCGCTCCTCGTCGGCGTGGCCGACGACGAGCGCGCGCTGGACGGAGTTCTCCGGCTCGATGCCCTCGAGGATCTCGCGCAGCGTGCAGACCTCGCCGGTCTGCTCGAAACTGCCTCCCTCGACGACCGTGAGTGCCTCGTTCAGGCGCACCGACTGCCCGCGCACCAGCGATGGGGACTCCACCGCAGGCGAGACGGACACCCGCATGCGACGGCCTGAGGTGAACACGTCCACCGTGCCGTCTTCGAACTGCTCGAGGAATACGCCGTAGCCGCTCGGCGGTTGGGCCAGGCGGTCGACCTCCTCGCGCAGGGCCAGCAGTTGGCCACGTGCCTCTCGGAGGGTGTCAATGAGCTTCGTGTTGCGCTCGGTCAATTGGCTGACGCGCTCGGATGCCTCGGCCAATCGCTGCTCCAGCAGGCGGACGTGTCGCGGTGACTCCGTCAGCTTGCGGCGCAGCAGCGCGATCTCGTCCTCGAGGAACCTGACCTGCGCTGTCAGCTCATCTGAGTTGTTGCCCGTGTTCAGCTCGCCACCCTCATCGGGTTGGCTGCCGGGATGACCGTGCTGCATGTCGGCACCCTCCTCCCGTGTTCGTATCAGCAACGGTACCGGCGATCACCGACAAAAGCGGCTATCCCCAAGGTCATCGAGAGTCGTGTGGCGTCACCGACGACCCTCCCAAGGGGATGGACTGCTCCATCTCGGTGTCAGGAGGAACCACCCACCCGCTACCGTGCGTCTTGTACTCGTACACCGGCGTGTTACCCGGCAGTGTCCCCGCCACCAGCGGCAAGTTCTAGGAGAACGTGATGTCCGTCCCGCCGCAGCAGCCTGGTCCTTACGGTCAGCAGCCGGATCCGCAGGGTCGGCAACCAGGGCAATTCGGCCAGCAGCCGGGGTTCGGCCAGCAGCCGGGCGGGTATCCTCCTCAGCCCCAGGGCTTCCCACAGGGTGGACAGCAGCCCGGTTACGGCCCCCCTTCCGGGGGTTTTCCACCTCAGCAGGCCCAGGGCCAGCCCGGTTACGGCCAGCAGCCATACGGCCAGCAGGGCCAGTACGGGCAGCAGCCGTACGGCCAACCGGGTGGTTTCGGCCAACCCGGCCTTCCGGGGCAGCCCTACGGGCCTCCGAAGGGCAAAAGTCCCGTCCTGTGGATCGTCCTGGGTGTGGTCGTCCTGCTCGTCCTGGGCGGGGGCGCGGCGTTCTTCCTGCTGAAGGGCGGCTCGGCCAAGGCCGTCGCGGAGTCGATGGTGTCCGAGCTCAACAAGGGCAAGGACATGAACGTCGACACCCTCCTGTCGCTGAGCTGCAAGGCCGACGCGGACAAGATCAAGGAGCTGCCGAAGTCGGTCCCGAGCAACGCGGGTGAACAGTTCAAGGACATCAAGACCGAGTTCGCGGTGACCGACGTGAAGGAATCCGGCGACACGGCCACCGCCACGCTCACGGTCAAGTTCTCGAACGTGCCCGAGGAGTTCAAGAGCGTCATCAAGGACGACTCGACCACCATGAAGCTGCTCAAGGAAGACGGCGACTGGAAGGTCTGCGGGACCTTCAACCCCGACACCTCGAAGTAGCCCGGTCGCGGGCCGTGCGGACACCCCTCCGCACGGCCCGGTACCCCCACTTCATCGAAGGTCGACCAGAAACGCCCTCCACAGGACCACGGGGAACGCAAGCACGGGTCCGGCGGCATTCTTGGAGTCCCGCACAGCCACCCAGCCAACTCCTGTGCCCCTGGTCATAGCGAACGTCATCGGTCATAGGCATCCGCCCAGCGGGCGAGCACCGACCGCGATTGCTCCGCGTCCAGTGACATGGCCTCGAGAGCCGCCTGTTTGCGCCGGCAGACTTCGATCGACCTCGGTTCGTCGGCGAAGACGGTCGCGACATCCGTCTCGCAGTACGCGACCGGGCCGACGGACTTCGCGAAGGTCATCAGGTTGAACGAGTTCACCAGAGCCGGATGACCGGGACTCGACAACGGGATCACCCGAATCGTCACCCGAGCCCACTTGCACAAAAAGGCGAGATGCATCATCTGGTCGTGCATGACCTGGTTGCACGTGATCACGGTGCGCAAGGCGATCTCATGGATGAAGAAGGTCGCCTCGGGCGAGTGGTCCCCCGCGAGGACCGACTGGCGATCCATCCGAGCCTCGATCCTGAAGTCTTGCTCATCCGGCGTGGAGCCGCCGTCCGGATTGATCACCGCACCGGCGTAGACCCTGGTCTGGAGCAAACCCGGAATGAGCATCGGGTCGTATTTGCACATGGTCCGCGCGGCGCGCTCATGGATCATCAAGCAGCGCAGGTTGTCCGAGAGCAGCCCATCGTGCGTTCGGAGAAAGTGACCCGTGTCCTGCTCGTTGACCATCCGTTGGACGCGTTCCCTGGTCTTGGGATCGACGCCCAGTCTGCCCAGCAGGGTCCCGTAGTCCCAATCGCTGGTGCCCCGCCAGCCGTGTTCCAGCTTGCTGAGCTTCCCTGGACTCCACCCCCACTCCGCGGCGAGCGCCGTCGCCTTCAGCTTCGCGCGCTTGCGGGCGTGCAGCAGTTCCCACCCCAATTCACGGGTGCGTGCGGTCGTGGGACGAGAGCGGTGGTTGTCCCCCAGATCGGCTTCCATAATCACCAAGCTAGCGACCCTCGGAATGGAAAGCAGCGTCGAACACCATTGTCCACTCAAAAAGGTCACCTGGGGAAAAATATGACCGCCGGTCAAATTCCCCGAGCTCGAAAGGGCCGACCCGCGAGCCGACCCCTTCGACGAACTCAGCCCTTCGACGGCCTGCGCTGCGGGCGGGGCGGGGTGACGCCGTCGGCCAGGCGGCGGGTCGTCAGGAGGAACGCGGTGTGCGCGATCATCCGGTGCTCCGGCCGCACGGCCAGCCCCACGGTGTGCCACGGGCGGACGAGGGTCTCCCACGACTGCGGCTCGGTCCAGTGCTGCTGCTCGCGCAGCGCCTCGCACACCTTGGACAGCTGCGTCGTGGTCGCCACGTACACGACCAGCACCCCACCGGGGATCAGGTTCTTCGACACCGTCTCCAGCTGCTCCCACGGCGAGAGCATGTCCAGCACCACCCGGTCGACCTCACCGGTGTGCGTGGCCAGGTCGGCCACGGTCAGGTGCCAGTTGCCGGGACGCTCGCCGAAGAACTGCTCGACGTTGCGGATCGCGTGGTCCGCGTGGTCCTGGCGCACCTCGTAGGAGATGACGCTGCCCTTCTCCCCCACCGCCCGCAGCAGCGAGCAGGTGAGCGCGCCGGAGCCCGCACCGGCCTCCAGCACGCGCGCGCCGGGGAAGACGTCGCCGTACATGACGATCTGCGCGGCGTCCTTCGGGTAGATCACCTGGGCGCCGCGCGGCATGGACAGGACGTAGTCCGCCAGCAGGGGCCGCAGGGCCAGGAAGGAGGTGCCCCCGACCGACTGGATCACCGAGCCCTCGGGCTCGCCGATCAGCTTGTCGTGCGGCAGCGCGCCGCGGTGGGTGTGGTACTCCTTGCCCGGTTCGAGCACGATCGTGTAGTGCCGTCCCTTCGGGTCGGTCAACTGCACCCTGTCACCGGGGCGGAACGGGCCACTGGCGGTGCTCACCGCGGGAAACCTCCTGCTACGTGCGGAACTGAACAGCGCACGATGGTCTCAGGGGCCGCGATGAGCACCGACACCGGGAGGTCACGTCCAGCGGATGACGCTCTTGGTGCCGAAGAACGCGAGGAGGCCGCCGACGATCACGAAGGCGATGGCCACGGGCAGGCTCATCGGCTCCGGGACGTACAGCGCGAGGAACCAGCTCTTCGACTGCACGTTCGCGGCGAGGAAGATGATGGGCAGGATGCCCTGCGGGATCAGCATGACGAACCCGAGGACCTGGGCGATGATCGCGATCATGACTGCCTCCTGGGCTGCCGTTGTCGGTTGCGTTGACATCAGCCTGCTCGGTCGGGCGGCCCTTGTAGTCCTCCGGTCGTACCGGCGGGGTGTCATCACTTCGTAGGACTCGCCCGACCGGCGCCGTGTGCTGTGATGGCCGGGTGCGCCGACTCCCCGCCCCAGCCCGCGACGCGATCATCGCGACCGCGTGCTTCGGCGTGGGCGCGCTGCTCTACCGGTTCGACCTGTACGAGCTGTGGGCGGGCCCGTCGGACGTGCCGCTGGGCTGGCGCCTGCTCGTCCTGTGCATCGCGTGCGTGGGCCAGCTCTTCCGCACGCGCGCGCCCCTCGTGGGCGCGTTCATCGCGCTCTCCGCGGCGTCCGTGGACGTGGCGCTCGGGCTGAGCGCGCCGGTGATCATCGTGCTGATGGACCTGCTGCACATGGCCACGCTGCGCGGGTCCAAGCGCACCGGCCAGCTCATCATCGGGCTGGTGGTGACCACGGCGGTCGGCATCGCGGTGGGCATCGCGCTGACGGTCGAGGGCTGGCGCACGGCGGTCGGGTCGGGCCTCCAGATCTTCTCGGTGCTGGTCATGCCGGTGTGGTGGGCGGTCAACCTGCGCCAGATGCGGAGCAACACCGAGCAGCTCGCCCGGATCGCGGAGCTGGACCGCCGGGCGGCCGTGACGGCGGAGCGCGCCCGCATGGCGCGCGACCTGCACGACGTGATCGCCGGGCACCTCTCGGCCATCGCGATCCAGTCCGAGGCCGCGCTGTCGATGGGCGAGCGCGACCCGAAGACCGTGCGGAAGGTGCTGAGGTCCGTGCGGGCGAACAGCATCCAGTCGCTGAGCGAGATGCGGATGATGATCGACGTGCTGCGCGCGGACGACGAGGCGCTGGACGAGCCCGCGTCGGCGCGGCTGAGCGAGCTGGCGACGCTGGTCGAGTCCGCGCAGGCGGCCGGGCTGAGGGTGGTGATGTCCGGTGAGCTGCCCGACGAGCTGCCGATAGCCGTCGACCTGGCCGCGTACCGGATCCTCCAGGAGTCGCTGACCAACGCGATGAAGCACGCGCCGGGCGCGAAGGTCGACATCGTCTGGATGACCGAGGCCAGGGGGATCACGCTCCTGGTGGACAGCGAGTGGCGCGGCAGATCGGCGAAGCGCGGGACCGGGAGCGGGCTGGTCGGCATGTCGGAGCGGGCGCAGGCCGTGGGCGGCACGCTCGACGCGGGCCGGGTCGACGACCGGTGGCGGGTCCGGGCCGAGTTGCCGACGGCGGGAGAGGCATGAGCACGCGAGTTCTGGTGGCCGACGACCACTCGGCCATCAGGTCCGGGTTGGTGATGATCCTCGGCAGCGGCGAGGGCATCGAGGTGGTCGGCGAGGCGGCGGACGGCGCGGCGGCCGTCCGGATGGCGCGCTCGTTGAAGCCCGACGTGGTGCTGATGGACATCCGCATGCCGGGCATGGACGGGATCGCCGCCACCAAGGAGCTGGTGGACGACGGCGTGTGCCACGTGCTGGTGCTGACGACGTTCGACATGGACGAGTACGTGCACGGGGCGCTGAGGGCGGGGGCGGCGGGCTTCCTGCTGAAGTCCGTGGAGGCCGCCGCGCTGATCGACGCGGTGCGGCTGGTGGCGGCGGGCGACGGCGTGCTGGCGCCCAGCGTGACGCGGCGGCTGATGCGGGACTTCGCGGCCGTGGCGCCCCGGCAGGCGCAACGGCCGAAGTCGCTGGACCTGTTGACCGAGCGCGAGGCCGAGGTGTTGACGTGCCTCGGGGAGGGGTTGTCGAACCAGCAGATCGGGCGTCGGCTGCACATCGGCGAGACGACGGTGAAGACGCACGTGTCGCGCGTGCTGACCAAATTGGACCTGCGGTCCCGCGTGCAGGCGGCGATCCTCGCGCAGGACGCCGGTCTGGTCAGCGACGATCCAGCGCGGCCTTGAGGTCCTCCCGCCGGAGCACGCCCGAGGGCCGCCCGTCCATGTCGACGACCAGGAACTGCCAGGCCGCGGTGGCCTGGACCCGTTCCACGATCTCCTCGCCCGGCTCGTCGGCCAAGAGGACCGTCTCCGGCCGGATGGGGTCGGCGGCCTGCTCGGCCGGGGCCTGCGGCGACCGGGTGGAGAGCCTGCGCGCCATGTCCTGGTCCAGCAGTCCGACCGCCACGCCGTCCGCGCGCACGAGCACCACGCCCCGCCCGGCGGACGCGGTGAGCGCCCCGGACACCGGGCTCTCCGCGGGCAGTTGCAGCACGGGCTGCACCAGCTGCGCCAGCGTCAGCCCTTCCGGCCAGGTGCGCCGACGTTCGGCGGACAGCTCGCCCCGAGCACCCGCGATGACGAACCAGGCGGTCAGGACGCACACGCCGAACCGCACCCAGGCGTCGTCATCCCCTCGCCCGACGCCCCAGAGCGCCCAGGCCACCAGCGACACCGCCACCACGCCGCCACCCAGGACAGCGGCGCGCGTGCCCGCGGCCCGCCGACCGGTGATGGCCCAGATGCCTGCGCGAAGGATGCGACCACCGTCCAGCGGCAGTCCGGGAAGGAGGTTGAACACCGCCACCGCGGCGTTCGCGAACGCGGTCTGGGCGATGATCAACCACAGCGGCGTGCCCGGCTCCATGACCATCGCCGCCACCCCGAAGGCGGCGGCGAGCCCCACCGACACCACGGGCCCGGCAGCGGCGACCAGCCCTTCGTGGCCGGGTTTGGTGGGCGTCCGCATCATCTCGGACACACCACCGAGCAGGAACAACCGCAACCGCCGCACCGGCAACCCCAACCGGATCGCCGTCAACGAGTGCCCCAGCTCGTGCGCGAGCACCGACAGCCCCAGGAACAGCGTAAAAGTCGCCGCGATGAGGAACGCGTTGAGCGCGGCCACCTCGGGCAGCAGCCTGCCGACCAGCGGGGTGTAGATCAACACGATGGCCGCGGAGCCCAACCACCACGACGGGGCCAACAGCACGGGAACCCCCGCGGCCCGGAAGAGCAGCACGCCGCCATCGCGGTCGACCTGCCTTCGCCAACTGCCCGTCGTGGCCATCAGCGCAGCCTAAGGGGCCGGGTGTACGGCCGCCGTGACACATCCCCGACCAGCGACACCACCCCACCGAGCCCTTCGCACAGCCCGTCGACGAACGCCGGCAGGCCTGGGGGGTGGGGTGCCAACAGCACCAGAGCGCTGGAAGCAGTCCGGAGGGGTGCGCCAGGAGAATTCGCCGGGGGGCGCACGGTGCTGGGACCTGGGTGCCCGTGGCCGGCCAGCGCGGGGCATCGGGACGGGGCATCGGGACGGGGCATCGGGACGGGGCATCGGAGGGTCGCGGCGGGACACCGGGTGGGACTTCGCCGCGCCGGGCGATCTTGTGGTGAGAGCGGACACCTCCGAGCGGAGCGCGGGTGGAGGCGGTCCGGGACTGTCGGTGGTCTCCCCTATCGTTCGTCCCATGTCCGAACCAGCGGCGACGAGTGCGGTCGCGAGCAATGCCCGTCCGGTGCGTCGACCGGCGTTGTCGCCGTCGCGCGCTGGGGATTTCAAGCAGTGTCCGCTGCTGTACCGCTTCCGCGCCGTCGACCGGCTGCCCGAGGTCCCCACCAAGGCGCAGGTGCGGGGCACGGTCGTGCACGCCGTGCTGGAGGACCTGTTCGGGTTGCCCGCCTCCGAACGGACCCCCGAGGTCGCCAAGAACCTGCTCGGCCCCGCGTGGGAGCGGGTGAAGAACGAGCGTCCGGAGTTCGCCGGGCTGTTCTCGGGTGAGGACGCCGATCCGGCGCTCGACGAGTGGTTGCGGTCGGCCGACGGGCTGCTCGACGGGTACTTCGAGCTGGAGGACCCGCGGCGGTTCGAGCCGGACGCGCGGGAGCTGCTGGTGGAGTCCGAGCTGCCGTCCGGGGTGCTGCTGCGCGGGTACATCGACCGCGTCGACGTCGCGCCGACCGGCGAGATCCGGGTCGTCGACTACAAGACGGGGGCCGCGCCCCGGCTGATCGGCGAGGCCAAGGCGATGTTCCAGATGAAGTTCTACGCCTTGATGCTGTGGAAGCTGCGCGGCGTCGTCCCCCGGCAGTTGCGGCTGATGTACCTGGCCGACCGCCAAGCGCTCGCCTACACGCCGGACGAGGCGGAGTTGGGGCGGTTCGAGCGGACCCTGGAGGCCATCTGGGTGGCGATCCTGCGCGCGGGCAAGACCGGCGACTTCCGGCCGAACCCCAGCAAGCTGTGCGACTACTGCGACCACAAGGCGTTCTGCCCGGCGTTCGACGGGACACCCCCTCCCTACCCCGGCTGGCCCGAGCCGGACGGCAGTGTCGAGACCCCGCTGGACCGGGTGGACTAGATGACGGGCTTCTTCCGCCGCCTCGGCGACGACCGGTACCTCTCGACCGAGCACACGGCCGGGCCGTGGAGCACCGAGAGCCAGCACCTCGGTCCGCCGTCGGCGCTCCTGGTGCGGGAGTTGGAGAACTGCGCGCCCCGCGCGGACATGGTGTTGTCGCGGGTGGTGTTCGAGGTGCTCGGGCCGGTGCCCGTCGCGGAGCTGACGGTGTCGGCTTCCGTGCAACGGCCGGGCCGCTCGGTCGAGCTGCTGGTCGCCGAACTGGCGCACGACGGGCGTCCGGTGCTGCGCGCGCAGGCGTGGCGGATCAGCCGGGGCGACACGGCGGCCGTCGCGTCGGAGTTCTCCGGGATGCTGCCGGAGCCGCCCGCGTGCCCGCAGATGGAGATCAGCGACGACTGGTCGTGCGGGTACCTGGCCGCGGTGGACTGGCGGTCCGTCGACGGGAGCATGTTCACGGCCGGTGACGCGATCGTGTGGGGGAAGCCGCTGATGCCGACCGTGGAGGGCGAGGAGACGACGGCGTTGCAGCGGTTGTTCACGATCGCCGACTCGGCGAGTGGCGTGTCCAGCCGGTTGGACATCCGCAAGTGGTTCGCGATCAACACCGACCTGTCCGTGCACCTGCACCGGGAGCCGCAGGGGTCGTGGTTCGCGCTGGAGGCGTCGACGGTGATCGGGCCGGGCGGGGTCGGCGTGGCCACGAGCGTGGTGCACGACCTGCTGGGGCCCGTCGGTCGGACGGCGCAGTCGCTCTACGTCCGGGAGCGGTAGCACCCGTTGGCCGCTTGACCCGGCGGAAACACAGCGCAACACTGCTGGAACAAGCTGATGTGAGAGCGCTCCCACTGACGCCCCCTGCGTAGTCCGAGGAGGCACAGTGTCCACACTGCGTCGTGTTCTGCTCGTCGTGGCCGCGTTGCTGCTGGCCATACCGCTCGCCCCGCCCGCAAGCGCCGCGCCGGTGCTGGTGTGGTCCGACGAGTTCGACGGACCGTCCGGCACCAAGCCCAACAGCGCCAAGTGGGCCTACGACATCGGCAACGGCTCCGGCGGCTGGGGCAACAACGAACTCGAGGCGTACACGAACAAGACGTCGAACGTGGCCCTCAACGGCTCCGGCCAGCTCGTCATCACCGCCCGCCGGGAGAACTCCGGGATGGCGTGCTGGAACGGCGGCAACTGCCAGTACACGTCCGGCAAGCTGACCACCTACAACAAGATCGGCTGGACGTACGGCCGGATCGAGACCCGGATGAAGCTGCCCTACGGGCAGGGCATCTGGCCCGCGTTCTGGATGCTCGGCGCGAACATCGGCCAGGTCGGCTGGCCCAACTGCGGCGAGATCGACATCATGGAGAACATCGGCCGCGAGCCGAACACCGTGCACGGCACGATCCACGGCCCCGGCTACTCGGGCGCGGGCGGGATCGGGGCGGCGCGGCAGAACGGGCAGGCGTGGTCGGCGGCGTACCACACCTTCTCGATCAACTGGACGGCCAACAAGATCCAGTGGCTGGTCGACGGCACGGTCTACCAAACCAGGACGCCCGCGGACCTCGGCGGCCGCACCTGGGTGTTCAACAACAAGTTCTACCTGATCATGAACCTGGCCGTCGGCGGCCAGTGGCCGGGCAACCCGGACGGCTCCACGCAGTTCCCGCAGCAGCTCGGCATCGACTACGTGCGGGTCTACCAGGGCTAGCGGGACGGGGTGGGGCGGGCGGCGGCCGCCCCACCCCACACCCGCCAACAGGAATAACACCGCGCAGCACAGGTAGTAAGACAGGTGGAG
>NZ_JBHYHC010000166.1:0-19169 GCF_042738955.1 Umezawaea sp. NPDC059074 | reverse complement strand
GGTCTTGTCAAGGCGTCTTTCCAGCCTTGACAAGACGAAAGAGGGTGGGATAATTGGCGCAACCGGGGGTTAGCCCCCCAGCAACCCAACACCCACCCCCAACAAACCAAAAGGGGCCCCGCTCAAAAGAGCGAGGCCCCCAAAAACCCAACATCAATCAAGCGCAGTAAGCACCCAAGGCCCATCCTCGGTGATCGCGATGCTGTGCTCCCAGTGAGCCGCCCGCGACCCGTCCGTGGTCACCACAGTCCACCCGTCATCCAACTCGGCGGTCTGCTCACTACCCAACGTCAACATCGGCTCGATGGCGATAGCCATCCCCGGCTTCAACCGAGGCCCCTTACCGGGCTTCCCGTAGTTCGGCAGGAACGGATCCATGTGCATCTTCGTCCCGATGCCATGCCCGCCGTACCCCTCCACGATCCCGTACTCGATCCCATCCCGCTCCCCAGCAGCGATGGTCTCGGCCTCGATCGCAAAGGAAACATCCGACAACTTCCCACCAGCGACAGCAGCAGCGATCCCAGCCAGCATCGACGTCCGAGTCGCCTCGGACAGCAACTCCTCGGCCGGAGACACAGACCCGATGGCCAGGGTCACAGCGGAATCCCCGTGCCACCCCTCCAGAATCGCCCCGCAGTCGATCGACACCAGGTCCCCCTCGGCCAACACCTGACCGCGAGAGGGAATCCCGTGCACCACCTGCTCGTTCACCGACGAGCAGATGCTCGCCGGAAACCCGTGGTACCCCTTGAACGACGGCACGGCACCGGCGTCGCGAATGCTCTGCTCGGCCAGCTCGTCCAGTTCCAGGGTGCTCACCCCCGCCTTGGCGTGCGACGACACCAACGCGAGGGTTCGAGCCACGACCAACCCCGCCGCGCGCATCATCTCCAGCTCACCGCGGGACTTGATTTCGATCATGCGTTCACGGCCACCCGGGACGAAGCGTCGTAGGACATCGAGGACTCCACCGCTCACTGCTCGGCGCGCAGAGCGCGCAGGGCGCGCTCGCCGATCTCGTGCACGTCGCCGACCGCGTCGATGCTCACGACGATCGCGCCGTAGTAGTCGAGCAACGGCGCCGTCTCCGAGCGGTACAGCTGCTGGCGGTGGCGGATGACGTCTTCCTTGTCATCGGTGCGGCCGCGGGCGAGCAGGCGTTCCACGACGATGTCCTCGTCGATGCGGAACTCCAGCACGTTGTCGATCTTGTGCTCGTTCTGGGCGAGGATCTCGCCGAGCACGCCCGCCTGGGCGACGTTGCGCGGGAACCCGTCGAGCAGGAAGCCGTCGACGGCGTCCGGCTGGGACAGGCGCTCGCGGACCATCTCGTTGGTCACGGCGTCCGGGACGAGCTCGCCGGAGTCCAGGTACTCCTGGACCTCCCGGCCGAGTTCGGTCTGGTTGCTGATGTGAGCGCGGAAGAGGTCCCCGGTGGAGATGTGCGGCACGCCGAGCTTCTCGCTCAACACGGTGGCCTGGGTGCCCTTGCCCGCTCCAGGCGGGCCGACGAGAACGAGTCGCACTAGCGGAGGAACCCTTCGTAATTGCGCTGCATGAGCTGGCTCTCGATCTGCTTCACGGTGTCGAGGCCGACGCCCACCATGATCAGGACGGCCGTGCCGCCGAACGGGAAGTTCTGGTTCTGGCCCTGACCGGTCAGCTCCAGGAACATGTTCGGGAGGATCGCCACGATGCCGAGGTAGAGCGAGCCGGGCAGCGTGATGCGCCCCAGAACGAAGCGCAGGTACTCGGCGGTGGGACGCCCCGGACGGATACCGGGGATGAACCCGCCGAACTTCTTCATCTCGTCGGCGCGCTCGTCCGGGTTGAACGTGATGCCCACGTAGAAGTACGTGAAGAACACGATCAGCAGGAAGTACAGGGCGATGTGCACCGGGCTGGACTGGCTCACCAGGTGCGTCGCCACGAACGTCTGCCACCAGCCGGGGGTCGCGCCGGGGTCGGTCGAGGTCGTCAACCGCGAGATCAGGTCGGGCAGGTACAGCAGCGAGGAGGCGAAGATGACCGGGATGACGCCCGCCTGGTTCACCTTCAGCGGCAGGTAGGTCGAGGTGCCGCCGTACATGCGGCGACCGATCATGCGCTTCGCGTACTGGACCGGGATGCGGCGCTGGGCCTGCTCCACGTAGATGACGCTGGCGATGATGACGAGACCGGCGACGATGACCAGGAAGAAGGTCAGACCACCCTTGGACAGGATGTTCTTGCCCTCGGCCGGGATGCGCGCGGCGATACCGGTGAAGATCAGCAACGACATGCCGTTGCCGATGCCCTTCTCGGTGATGATCTCGCCCAGCCACATGATGACGCTGGTGCCCGCGGTCATCGTGACGACCAGGACGACCAGCGTGAAGATGGTGTCGTTCGGGACGACCGGCTCCGCGCAGTTCGGGAAGAGCTGCTTGCGCACGGCCAGCGCCACGATGCCGGTGGACTGGAGGATCGCCAGGGCGATCGTCAGGTACCGGGTGTACTGCGTGAGCTTGCCCTGGCCCGCCTGGCCCTCCTTCTTCAGCTGCTCGAACCGCGGGATGACCACGGTGAGGAGCTGGATGATGATGGAGGCGGTGATGTAGGGCATGATGCCCAACGCGAAGATCGACAAGTTCAGCAGTGCGCCACCGCTGAAGAGGTTGATCAGCGAGTAGATCCCCTGCTGGTCGATCTGTTCAGCGCAGAGCTTGACGTTCTTGAAGGACACGCCCGGCGCGGGCAGAGTCGCGCCCAACCGGTACACCACGATGATCCCCAGTGTGAAGAGGATCTTCTTCCGTAGGTCCGGCGTCGCGAGAGCCGAGCGGAATGCGCCGAGCACGCGAACCTCCTGAGCGCTGTCGGCCCGTGGCCGACATCGAGCGGTACCGGCCGTCCGCCGGCACTGACTTACCGCCGGGCGAATTGCCGACGGTTTTCGACCGGTCGCAGCAGGTAGCCGCCACCGACCCGGAGGACATCCGGGTTCAGCCCGCGACTTTAACAGTCATCGGGGGCAACTCCGCAGCCAGTCGTCATTCACACCTTGCAGCACGGTTGATCTTTGGGTCCTGTTGGGCTCAAAGGATCAGCCGGTTGGACCGGTCACCGCGTCTCGAATGGACACGAGGACCCGTCCGGCGAGATCCCTGCGGCGTCGGGAAGTCCCACCTCAGCCCCACCGTAGACGGAACAGCGGCCCGGCCGCCACGACGACCGGTGACGGTTCGGGGACAACCGCTCCCCCGAACCCGAAAACGCTCTCAGCGCTTCGCTGAGGGCGTATCCACACCATCCGCATGGTGGACACCCCTTAGGGCAGGAGCGCCCTCCTGGGGCGCCACGGCGGCCCGGACCCCGCACAAGGCGAAGGGCCCCCGGAGCCGGAGCTCCGAGGGCCCTTCGGGCACGCGTACTAGCTAGAGCGCGGTGGTGGTGCCACCGGCGCCCGCGATCTTCTCGACGGCGCTGCCCGAGAACTTGTGCGCGGTGACGTCGAGCTTGACGCCCGCGATGTCACCGTCGCCGAGCACCTTGACGAGCTGGCCCTTGCGGACCGCGCCCGACTCGACGAGCTCGTCGACACCGATCGTCCCGCCCTTGGGGAAGAGACGGGCCAGGTCGCCGACGTTCACGACCTGGTACTCGGTGCGGAACGGGTTCTTGAAGCCCTTGAGCTTCGGGAGCCGCATGTGCAGCGGCATCTGGCCACCCTCGAAGCGCGCCGGGGTGTTCTTGCGAGCGCCCGTGCCCTTCGTACCGCGACCAGCGGTCTTGCCCTTGGAACCCTCACCGCGGCCGACGCGGGTCTTGGCGGTGTGCGAACCGGGGGCAGGACGGAGGTGGTGGATCTTGATGGTCATGAGTTGACCTCCTCGACGACCACCAGGTGGCGCACGGTGTGGATCAGACCGCGGACCTGGGGGGTGTCATCGCGCACCACCGACTGGCGAATCTTGTGCAGCCCGAGGGTGCGGATCGATTCGCGGTGGTTGTGCTTGGTACCGATGGTGCTCTTCACCTGGGTGATCTTGAGCTGTGCCATGGTGTCACGCCCCCTGCTGTGCGCGGGCGCGCAGCATTCCGGCGGGAGCCACGTCCTCCAGCGGCAAGCCGCGGCGGGCCGCGACCTCCTCCGGACGCTGCAAGCCCTTCAGGCCCGCGACGGTGGCGTGCACGATGTTGATGGCGTTGTCGCTGCCCAGCGACTTGCTCAGCACGTCGTGGATGCCGGCGCACTCCAGCACCGCGCGGACAGCGCCACCGGCGATGACGCCGGTACCGGCCGAAGCCGGACGCAGCATGACCTCGCCCGCGGCCTTCTTGCCCGTGATCGGGTGGGGAATGGTGCCGCCGATGCGGGGGACGCGGAAGAAGTTCTTCTTCGCCTCCTCGACACCCTTGGCGATGGCCGCGGGAACTTCCTTGGCCTTGCCGTAGCCGACGCCCACCATGCCGTCGCCGTCGCCCACGACCACGAGGGCCGTGAAGCTGAACCGGCGACCACCCTTGACCACCTTGGACACGCGGTTGATCGCAACCACGCGCTCGAGGTGCGGGGTCTTCTCCTGGGCCGCGCCGCCGCGGCCGCCGTCACGACGGTCGCGGCGCTCTCCGCGCTCGCCCCCGCCGCCTTCGCGACGCGTGCGTCCTGGCATCAGGCGTCCCTCTCAATTCCAGTGATGATCATTGTCAGAACTCCAGCCCGGCCTCGCGGGCCGCGTCCGCCAGAGCGGCGATGCGGCCGTGGTACGCGTTGCCACCGCGGTCGAAGACGACCGCCGTGATACCGGCGTCCTTCGCACGAGCCGCGGCCAGCTGACCGACCTTCGCGGCACGGGCCTTCTTGTCGCCGTCCACCGCGCGCACGTCCGCCTCCAGGGAGGTGGCCGACACGATGGTGTGGCCCTTCAGGTCGTCCACGATCTGCACGGTGATGTGCTTCGAGGAACGGTGCACGACCAAGCGCGGACGCTCGGCGGTACCGCTGACCTTCTTGCGCAGGCGGAAGTGACGACGGGCCTTGGCGATGCGACGCGTGGTCGAGATGTCCTTGCCCACCGGCTTGCGCTTCGTAGCAGTCGACTCGCTCATGTCACTTACCCGTCTTTCCGACCTTGCGGCGGATCTTCTCGCCCGAGTACCGCACACCCTTGCCCTTGTACGGGTCGGGCTTGCGCAGCTTGCGGATGTTGGCGGAAACCTCGCCCACCAGCTGCTTGTCGATACCCTTAACGGAGAAACGCGTGGGGTTCTCGACGACGAAGGTGATGCCCTCAGGGGCCTCGACCTTCACCGGGTGGCTGTAGCCGAGCGCGAACTCCAGGTCGGAACCCTTGAGCGCGACGCGGTAACCGACCCCGTGGATCTCGAGCTTCTTCTCGTACCCCTGGGTCACACCGATGACCATGTTGTGCACCAGGGTGCGGGAGAGGCCGTGCAGCGAACGGCTGCGCCGCTCGTCGTCCGGACGCTTCACCTCGAGGGTGCCGTCCTCGGCCTTCTCCAGCACGATCGGCTCGGCGATCGTGAGGCTCAAGGTGCCCTTCGGGCCCTTGATGCTCACGGCCTGGCCGTCGATGTTCACGTCGACCCCAGAGGGAACGGTGATCGGCAGCTTTCCAATGCGCGACATGCGGTCCCCCTCCCTTACCAGACGTAGGCGAGAACTTCTCCGCCTACACCCTGCTTGTTGGCCTGGCGGTCGGTCAGCAGACCACCAGAGGTCGAAATGATGGCAACACCAAGGCCACCGAGCACCTTGGGGAGGTTCGTGCTCTTCGCGTACACGCGGAGACCGGGCTTGGACACCCGGCGGAGGCCCGCGATGCTGCGCTCCCGGTTCGGGCCGTACTTCAGCTCGACCACCAGGTTCTTCGCAACGTCACCCGCCTCGTCGCGGTAGCTCGAGATGTAGCCCTCGCGCTTGAGGATCTCGGCGATGTTCGCCTTGAGCTTCGAGTGCGGCATCACGACCTTGTCGTGGTATGCCGAGTTCGCATTCCGCAGACGCGTCAACATGTCTGCGATCGGATCGGTCATCGTCATGGTGACCTAGTCAACCTTTCTCACTGCGGTTCCCCAGCCCAGGGTCCGAGAACTCGGTCGCGGGCAGGCCTACAGCGAAGTGGAAACGCTTGTTACCAGCTGGACTTGCTGACACCCGGCAGTTCGCCGCGGTGCGCCATCTCCCGGAGGCAGATCCGGCACAAGCCGAACTTGCGGAACACCGAGTGCGGACGCCCGCAGCGCTGGCAGCGGGTGTAACCCCGCACCTTGAACTTGGGCTTGGCGGCAGCCTTGTTGATCAATGCCTTCTTGGCCATCGACTCAGTTCTCCTTGAACGGGAAGCCCAGGAGCTTCAGCAGCGCCCGACCTTCTTCGTCGGTGGTCGCGGTGGTGACGACCGTGATGTCCATGCCGCGCGGGCGGTCGATGGCGTCGGGGTCGATCTCGTGGAACATCGACTGCTCGTTGAGACCGAACGTGTAGTTCCCGTTGCCGTCGAACTGCTTGCCCGACAGGCCGCGGAAGTCACGGATACGCGGCAGCGCGATGGTCAGCAGCCGGTCCAGGAACTCCCACATGCGGTCGCCACGCAGCGTCGCGCGCGCGCCGATCGGCATTCCCTCGCGGAGCTTGAACTGCGCGATGGACTTGCGAGCGCGCCGAACCTCGGGACGCTGACCGGTGATGATCGAGAGGTCGCGGACAGCGCCCTCGATCAGCTTGCCGTCGCGGGCGGCGTCGCCGACACCCATGTTGACGACAACCTTCACCACGCCCGGAATCTGCATGACGTTGGCGTACTCGAACTGCTTGTTCAGCTCGGCGGCGATTTCCTCGCGGTAGCGGGTCTTCAGCCGCGGAATGATCTTCTCAGCAGTGGTCATGATCAGATGTCCTTCCCGTTACGACGGGAAATGCGGACGCGCTTGCCCTCGTCGTTCGTCCGGTAGCCGATGCGGGACGGCTTGCCGTCCGCGTCGACGACCATCACGTTGGAGACGTGGATCAAGGCCTCCTGGGTCACGATGCCACCGGACTGCGCACCACGCTGGGTCTGCGAGATCCGGGTGTGCTTCTTGACCCTGGCCACGCCCTCGACCAGGACCTTGTTGGTGTCCGGGTGGGCCTGGATGACCTTGCCCTTGGCGCCCTTGTCCTTGCCGGCGATGACGACGACCGTGTCGCCCTTCTTGACCTTCATGGTTAGAGCACCTCCGGTGCCAGCGAGATGATCTTCATGAACTTCTTGTCGCGCAGCTCACGGCCGACCGGTCCGAAGATGCGGGTACCCCGCGGCTCGTTGTCCGGCTTGATGAGCACGGCGGCGTTCTCGTCGAACCGGATGTAGGAACCGTCGGGACGACGGCGCTCCTTCACGGTCCGAACGATGACGGCCTTGACGACATCGCCCTTCTTCACGTTGGCGCCGGGGATGGCCTGCTTCACCGTCGCGACGATGATGTCCCCGATGCCCGCGTAGCGGCGGCCCGAGCCACCGAGAACACGGATGCAAAGGATTTCCTTCGCACCGGTGTTGTCGGCGACGCGCAGCCGCGACTCCTGCTGGATCACTTACAACTCCTGACCATTCCTGGCCTGCCAGATTTCCGACCTGACAGGCTCGGTCCAACGAACTACTACTTGGCCTTCTCGAGGATCTCGACGAGCCGCCAGCGCTTGGTGGCGGAGAGGGGACGCGTCTCCATGAGGCGAACGCGGTCACCCACACCGGCCGTGTTCTCCTCGTCGTGCACCTTCACCTTGGTGGTGGAGCGCAGGACCTTGGAGTACCGGCGGTGCTTCTTGCGGTCCTCGAGCGCGACCACAATCGTCTTGTCCATCTTGTCGCCGACGACGTAACCCTCGCGGACCTTGCGGTCGTTGCGGTCTTCGGTCGTGGCTTCGTTGCTTTCGGTCATGCCGCACCCTCACCAGTGGAGACCGCGTCGGGGGAAACCGAGAGACCGAGCTCCCGCTCCCTCATCACGGTGTAGATCCGGGCGATCTCGTGCCGGATCGTCCGCAGACGACGGTTGTTGTCGAGCTGCCCGGTGGCCATCTGGAAGCGGAGGTTGAACAGCTCCTCCTTCGCCTCCTTCAGGCGCAGCACGAGCTCCTCCTCGGTGAGCTCACGCAGCTCGGAAGCGGTGGTACCCGCTGCCATCAGAACTCACCACCCTCACGCGTAACGATGCGGCACTTCATCGGGAGCTTGTGGATCGCGCGGCGCAGTGCCTCACGTGCCACGGCTTCGTTCGGGAAGCTCATCTCGAAGAGCACCCGACCCGGCTTGATGTTGGCCACCCACCACTCCGGAGAACCCTTACCGGAACCCATGCGGGTCTCGGCGGGCTTCTTCGTCAGCGGGCGGTCCGGGAAGATGTTGATCCAGACCTTGCCGCCACGACGGATGTGCCTGTTGATGGCAATACGCGCCGACTCGATCTGCCTGTTGGTCACGTAAGCCGGCTCCAGGGCCTGGATGCCGAACTCACCGAAGGTGACCCTCGTGCCGCCCTTGGCAGCACCCGACCGACCGGGGTGGTGCTGCTTGCGGTGCTTAACCCTCCGCGGGATGAGCACGACTCAGCCCTCCGTCTTCTCTTCAGCGGCCGGGGCTGCCGGCGTCTCGCTGGCCTGTGCGTCGGCCGCGGCGCGCCCTGCCTCGGTGCTCGTCGGCGTGGTGCCGCTGGCACCGGAACGACGGGCCCGGTTCGGGCGGGCATCGCGGTCACGACGAGGCGCGCGGTCGGCCGACGGGGCGGCGTCCCGCTCACGCTTGGCGTTCAGGCCACCGACGACGTCACCCTTGTAGATCCACACCTTCACGCCGATACGGCCGAACGTGGTGCGGGCCTCGAAGAAGCCGTAGTCGATGTCCGCGCGCAGCGTGTGCAGCGGCACTCGGCCATCGCGGTAGTGCTCGGAACGGGACATCTCGGCACCGCCGAGACGACCGCCGCACTGCACGCGGATGCCCTTGACCTGCGGGGAGCGCATGGCCGACTGGATGGCCTTGCGCATCGCGCGCCGGAAGGCGACGCGGTTGGACAGCTGCTCGGCCACACCCTGTGCGACGAGCTGCGCGTCCGACTCGGGGTTCTTGACCTCGAGGATGTTCAGCTGCACCTGCTTCTTGGTGAGCTTCTCCAGCTCACCGCGGATGCGGTCGGCCTCGGCACCACGACGGCCGATGACGATGCCCGGCCGTGCGGTGAAGATGTCGACGCGAACGCGGTCACGGGTGCGCTCGATCTCCACCTTCGAGATGCCGGCACGCTCCATGCCACGGCCGAGCAGCTTGCGGATCTTGACATCCTCGGCCACGTACTCGGCGTACTGCTTATCGGCGTACCAGCGGGACTTCCAGTCAGTGGTGATCCCCAGCCGGAAGCCGTGCGGGTTGATCTTCTGACCCACTACCGGTTACTTCCCTTCGCGCTGGTCTTGCGAACCGCCTTGGGACGGGCTTCCGTCTTGGGACGGGACTCGACCTCGACGGTGATGTGACTCGTGCGCTTGCGGATCCGGTACGCGCGGCCCTGGGCCCGCGGACGGAAACGCTTCAGCGTCGGCCCCTCGTCCACGTAGACCTTCGACACCCAGAGGGTGGTCGGGTCCAGGGAGAGGTTGTTCTCGGCGTTGGCCACGGCGCTGGCGAGCACCTTCGCGACCGGCTCACTTGCCGCCTGAGGCGCGAACTGGAGCACGGCCAGGGCGTCGCTGGCGCTACGGCCCCTGATGAGCTCGATCACGCGACGCACCTTCATCGGCGTGTCGCGGACGTAGCGAGCCCGAGCCACGGCGCGCGGGTACTCCGGCGCACTGGCATCGTTGCGGGCGTTCATCGCTGCTTCCCCTTAGCTTCTTCCTAGTTCGTCGCCTAGCGGCGGCGCGACTTCCGGTCGTCCTTGATGTGGCCCTTGAAGGTGCGCGTCGGGGCGAACTCGCCCAGCTTGTGCCCAACCATGGCCTCGGTCACGAACACCGGGACGTGCTTCCGGCCGTCGTGCACCGCGAGGGTGTGCCCCAGCATGTCCGGAATGATCGTGGACCGGCGGGACCAGGTCTTGATGACGGTCTTCTTGCCCGACTCGTTGAGAACGTCCACCTTCTTGAGCAGGTGGTCGTCAACGAAGGGGCCCTTCTTAAGGCTGCGAGGCATCCTTCACTCCCTTCCTGCTCAGCGCTTCTTACCGGTGCGACGACGCCGGACGATGAGCTTGTCGCTTGGCTTGCGGCGGCGGGTACGGCCTTCGGGCTTGCCTGCCGGGTTCACCGGGTGGCGACCACCGGAGGTCTTGCCCTCGCCACCACCGTGCGGGTGGTCGACCGGGTTCATGGCGACACCACGCACCGTGGGCTTGCGGCCCTTCCAGCGCATGCGGCCCGCCTTGCCCCAGTTGATGTTGCTGTGGTCGGCGTTGCCGATCGCACCAACGGTCGCGCGGCAGCGGACGTCCACGTTGCGGATCTCGCCCGAGGGGAGACGCAGCTGGGCGTAAGGACCGTCCTTGGCGACGAGCTGAACGCTCACGCCCGCGGAACGGGCGATCTTCGCGCCGCCGCCGGGGCGGAGCTCGATCGCGTGGATGACCGTACCGACCGGGATGTTGCGCAGGGGGAGGTTGTTGCCCGGCTTGATGTCAGCCTTGGGCCCGTTCTCCACCATGTCGCCCTGGCGCAGCTTCTCGGGGGCGACGATGTACCGCTTCTCGCCGTCCACGTAGTGCAGCAGTGCGATGCGCGCCGTGCGGTTGGGGTCGTACTCGATGTGAGCGACCTTGGCCGGCACGCCGTCCTTGTCGGTGCGGCGGAAGTCGATCAAGCGGTATGCCCGCTTGTGACCGCCACCCTTGTGCCTCGTGGTGATCTTGCCCGACGCGTTACGGCCACCTTTGCCGTGCAGCGGACGGACCAGCGACTTCTCCGGCGTCGACCGAGTGATCTCGGCGAAGTCGGAGACGCTCGCACCGCGACGACCGGGGGTCGTCGGCTTGTACTTGCGAATGCCCATCTCTACGCAGTCCTCGTCGTCATCAGGCGGCCGGGCCGCCGAAGATCTCGATCGGCTTGCTCTCGGCAGAAAGCGTCACGATGGCGCGCTTGGTGTCCTTGCGCTTGCCATAGCCGGACCGGGTGCGCTTGCGCTTGCCCTGCCGGTTGAGCGTGTTGACGCTGACGACCTTGACGCCGAAGACCTTCTCAACGGCAATCTTGATCTGGGTCTTGTTCGAGCCGGGCGACACCACGAAGGTGTACTTGTTCTCCTCGAGCAGCCCGTAGGACTTCTCGGAGATCACCGGCGCGAGCAGGATGTCCCTGTGGTCGGGGATCACTTCTCGGCCTCCTCGGACACCTCGGAGGAGCGGGCGACGGCCTTCGCGGAACGGCCACGGGCCGGTCCGGCGATGAACACGTCGTACGCGTCCTTGGTGAACACCACGTCGTCGTTGACCAGCACGTCGTAGGTGTTGAGCTGGTCGGGCGCGATCACGTGCACACGGTCGAGGTTGCGCAGGCTGACCCACGACACCTCGTCGGTGCGGTTCAGCACGACCAGAACGCGGCGTGCCTCCGTAACCGACTCCAGCAGCTTGCGGGCGGTCTTGGTGGAGGGGGTGTCCCCGTTCACCAGAGCGCTCACGATGTGCAGCTGGCCGGCGCGGGCCCGGTCGGAGAGGGCACCGCGAAGAGCGGCGGCCTTCATCTTCTTGGGGGTCCGCTGGGTGTAGTCGCGCGGCTGCGGGCCGTGCGAGATGCCACCGCCGACGAACTGCGGGGAACGGGTCGAGCCCTGACGGGCGCGGCCGGTGCCCTTCTGCCGGTACGGCTTCTTGCCGCCACCGGAGACCTCGCCGCGGGTCTTCGTCGCGTGCGTGCCCTGACGAGCGGCAGCGCGCTGGGCGACGACGACCTGGTGCAGCAGCGAGATGTTCGCCTGGCGGTCGAAGATCTCCGCGGGCAGCTCGACACTGCCGTCGGTCTTGCCGTCCGGCGTGCGGATCTCAACAGTCGCAGTCATCAGGCACCGCCCTTCGCAGCACTCTTGATGAACACCACGCCGCCCTTGGGACCGGGAACCGCGCCCTTGATGAGCAGCAGACCCGCCTCGGCGTCGATGCGGTGCACAGTCAGGTTCTGAGTGGTCACGCGCTCGTGGCCCATGCGGCCAGCCATGCGGACACCCTTGAACACGCGACCAGGCGTGGCGCACGCGCCGATGGAACCCGGCGAGCGGTGCTTGCGCTGGGTGCCGTGGCTGGCGCCGAGGCCGTGGAAGCCGTGCCGCTTCATGACGCCGGCAGTGCCCTTGCCCTTGCTGGTGCCGCTGATGTCGACAACAGCGCCGGCCTCGAACACCTCTGCGGTGAGCTCCTGGCCGACCTGGTACTCGGTCGCGTCCGTGGTGCGCAGCTCCGCCAGGTAGCGGCGCGGAGTCGCGCCCGCCTTGGCGAAGTGGCCCGTCACGGGCTTGTTGACCTTGCGCGGGTCGATAGCGCCAAAGGCCAGCTGCACAGCCGTGTAGCCGTCGATTTCTTGGGTTCGCACCTGGGTGACCACGTTCGGCTCGGCCTTGACGACGGTGACCGGAACGATCCGGTTGTTCTCGTCGAAGACCTGAGTCATGCCGAGCTTGGTGCCCAGGAGCCCCTTAACCTGCCTGTCAGACATGGGTCTCGTTACTCTCCGCCCCAAATGGGATCAACACTGCCGCGTCCACTTACTGAATGTTGACGTCGACGCTCGCCGGCAGGTCGATGCGCATGAGCGCGTCCACCGTCTTCGGCGTCGGGTCGAGGATGTCGATCAGACGCTTGTGAGTGCGCATCTCGAAGTGCTCGCGCGAGTCCTTGTACTTGTGCGGCGAGCGGATGACGCAGTAAACGTTCTTCTCAGTGGGCAGCGGCACAGGCCCGACGACCCGAGCGCCGGTGCGCGTCACGGTCTCGACGATCTTGCGCGCGGACGCGTCGATCGCCTCGTGGTCGTAGGCCTTGAGCCGGATGCGGATCTTCTGTCCCGCCATAGTGGCTTGCCGTTCCTCTGCTTCTCGTACCGCTGCGGTGCGGTGCCTAATGGGGGTCACTGGGGACCCTTGGCGCGCTCCGCCCCTGTTCAAATGTCACGGTGCCCGGTCCACGCGGTCGGGCGTGTCGCGCCCTATGCATAAGCCGGTCCCACTGAGATAACTCCGTGGGATGGGTCTTGCTTGCCTGACCCGCAGCACCCTGATCAGCCAGCGGGGTTAACCGATGTCCAATGACTCAGGGCGCGGACCGCTCGTGACGGGGCGGCCGAATTCTGATGAACGCGGCCGCCCCGACGAGCAACCCGTTAAGGATGCCACACGGGTGTGTGGCGCTCCAAATCGGGGTCTGGAATTAGACCAGGATCACTTACTTGATGATCTTGGTGACCGAGCCCGCACCCACGGTGCGCCCACCCTCGCGGATGGCGAAACGCAGGCCCTCGTCCATGGCGATGGGCTGGATCAGCTTCACCGTCATGCCCGTGGTGTCACCCGGCATGACCATCTCGGTGCCCTCGGGGAGGTCGACGACACCGGTCACGTCCGTGGTGCGGAAGTAGAACTGCGGGCGGTAGTTGTTGAAGAACGGCGTGTGGCGGCCACCCTCGTCCTTCGAGAGGATGTACACCTGCGCCTCGAACTCGGTGTGCGGGGTGGTGGTGCCCGGCTTCACGATGACCATGCCGCGCTCCACCTCCTCGCGCTTGATGCCGCGGAGCAGCAGCGCGGCGTTGTCGCCCGCGCGGCCCTCGTCGAGGAACTTCTTGAACATCTCGATCGAGGTGACCGTGGTCTTGCGCGAGGTCTCGCGGATACCGACGATCTCGATCTCCTCGTTGACCTTGAGGATGCCGCGCTCGATGCGACCGGTCACCACGGTGCCGCGGCCGGTGATCGTGAAGACGTCCTCGACCGGCATGAGGAACGGACGGTCGACCTCGCGCTCCGGCTCCGGGATGGCCTCGTCGACCGCGTCCATGAGACCGATGAGCTTGTCGGCCCACTCGGCGTCGCCCTCGAGGGCCTTGAGCGCGGAGACGCGGACCACGGGGAGGTCGTCGCCCGGGAACTCGTACTCGGAGAGCAGCTCGCGGACCTCGAGCTCGACGAGCTCCAGGATCTCCTCGTCGTCCACCATGTCGGACTTGTTCAGCGCGACGACGATGTACGGCACGCCGACCTGGCGGGCCAGGAGCACGTGCTCCTTGGTCTGCGGCATCGGGCCGTCGGTCGCGGCCACGACCAGGATGGCGCCGTCCATCTGCGCCGCACCCGTGATCATGTTCTTGATGTAGTCCGCGTGACCGGGGCAGTCGACGTGCGCGTAGTGGCGCTTCTCGGTCTGGTACTCGATGTGAGCGATCGAGATCGTGATGCCGCGCTGCTTCTCTTCCGGCGCCTTGTCGATCTGGTCGAACGCGAACGACTGGTTGAGATCCGGGTACTTGTCGTGCAGCACCTTGGAGATTGCAGCAGTCAGCGTGGTCTTGCCATGGTCGATGTGACCGATGGTGCCGATGTTGACGTGCGGCTTCGTCCGCTCGAACTTCGCCTTCGCCACTGGATTGTCCTCCTGGACTTCGTATTGCTGGTCCGGCGGGCGGCTTCGCGCCCGCCGGACTACACGTCAGGGTCGATTGTGCGGACCCCAGGGAGACCCCCGGAGAGCCCGCTAGAACTGCGGTGCTCCGGTTTGGGTTACTCGCCCGTCGCCTTCGCGATGATTTCCTTCGCCACGTTGGTCGGAACCTCGGCGTAGGAGTCGAACACCATCGAGTAGTTCGCGCGACCCTGGGTGCGAGACCGCAGGTCGCCGACGTACCCGAACATTTCCGACAGCGGAACCAGTGCCTTCACGACACGGGCGCCGCTGCGCTCCTCCATGGCCTGGATCTGACCACGACGGGAGTTGAGGTCACCGATGACATCGCCCATGTAGTCCTCGGGCGTCGTCACCTCGACCGCCATGACCGGCTCGAGGAGCACGGGGTTGGCCTTCCGGGCGGCTTCCTTGAGCGCGATGGAACCCGCGATCTTGAACGCCATCTCGGAGGAGTCGACCTCGTGGTACGCACCGTCGAGCAGGGTCAGCTTGATGCCCACCAGCGGGTAACCCGCCAGCACGCCGTACTGCATGGCGTCCTGGGCGCCCGCGTCCACCGAGGGGATGTACTCCCTGGGGATGCGACCACCGGTGACCTTGTTGTCGAACTCGTAGAGCGCACCGTCGGTGCTCTCCAGGGGCGACAGGGTGATGAGGATCTTGGCGAACTGGCCGGAGCCACCGGTCTGCTTCTTGTGCGTGTAGGAGTACTTCTCCACGGTGCCGCGGATGGTCTCCCGGTACGCCACCTGAGGCTTACCGATGTTCGCTTCGACCTTGTAGTCCGACTTCATGCGGTTGACGAGCACCTCGAGGTGCAGCTCGCCCATGCCCGCGATGATCGTCTGACCCGTTTCCTCGTCCAGCTGGACCTGGAAGGTCGGGTCCTCCTCGGCCAGCTTCTGGATCGCCGTGCCCAGCTTCTCCTGGTCGGCCTTGGTCTTCGGCTCGATCGCGACCCGGATGACCGGGTCGGGGAACGTCATCGACTCAAGGACGATCGGGTTCTGCGGGTCGGACAACGTCTCGCCGGTGGTGGTCTCCTTGAGACCGATCACCGCGTAGATGTGGCCCGCCTGGGCCTCGTCGACCGGCTGCTCCTTGTTGGCGTGCATCTGGAAGAGCTTCCCGATGCGCTCCTTGCGGTCCTTGGTCGAGTTGATGACCTGGGTGCCCGCGGAGAGCCGACCCGAGTAGACCCGGATGTAGGTCAGCTTGCCGAAGAACGGGTGCGCCGCGATCTTGAAGGCGAGGGCCGCGAACGGCTCTTCCTTCGAGGGCTTGCGGAACGCGGGCGTGACGCCGTCCTGCAGGGTGCCCTCGACCGGCGGCACGTCCAGCGGGGACGGGAGGTAGTCGATGACCGCGTCGAGCATGGGCTGGACGCCCTTGTTCTTGAACGCGGAACCGCAGAGGACCGGGTACGCCGAGCGGTTGGTCACGATCCGGCGGATGCCGGTCTTGATCTGCTCGACGGACAGCTCCTCGCCTGCGAGGTAGAGCTCCATGAGCTCGTCGTCGGTCTCCGCGACAGCCTCGATCAGCTGCTCGCGGAACTCGGCGACCTTGTCGGCGAGGTCGGCCGGGATCTCCTCGACCGTGTAGTCCTCACCCTTCTCCACCTCGCCGCGCCACGTGAGCGCGCGCATCTCGACCAGGTCGACGACTCCGATGAAGTCGCTCTCCGAGCCGATGGGGAGCTGGATCGGCAGCGGCTTGGCGCCGAGCCGCTCCTGGATGGTGCGCACGGTGAAGTAGAAGTCCGCGCCCAGCTTGTCCATCTTGTTGACGAAGCAGATGCGGGGCACGTCGTACTTGGTCGCCTGCCGCCAGACCTGCTCGGACTGGGGCTCGACGCCTTCCTTGCCGTCGAACACGGCAACAGCGCCATCGAGAACGCGCAGCGAACGCTCGACCTCGACCGTGAAGTCCACGTGGCCCGGCGTGTCGATGATGTTGATCTGGTGGTCTTTCCAGAAGCAGGTCGTCGCGGCGGACGTGATCGTGATGCCGCGCTTCTGCTCCTCCTCCATCCAGTCCATCGTCGCAGCGCCGTCGTGCACTTCGCCGATCTTGTAGCTCTTCCCCGTGTAGAAGAGGATTCGCTCGGTCGTCGTGGTCTTGCCCGCGTCGATGTGCGCCATGATCCCGATGTTGCGGACCTTGGCCAGATCGGTGAGCACTTCCTGTGCCACGGGTGTCTTCCCCTGTCTATGAGCAGCTGGTAGCAGCGCTCACTTAGGGCTGGGAGAGCCCGACCCGCGGTTGCGGGCCGGGCATCACATCACCAGCGGTAGTGAGCGAAGGCCTTGTTGGACTCGGCCATCTTGTGCGTGTCCTCGCGACGCTTGACGCTCGCGCCGAGGCCGTTGCTCGCGTCGAGCAGCTCGTTCATCAGGCGCTCGACCATCGTCTTCTCACGGCGCTGCCGGGAGAAGGTGATGAGCCAGCGGAGCGCCAGCGTCGTGGAGCGCGAGGGACGAACCTCGACCGGCACCTGGTAGGTGGCGCCACCGACACGGCGGCTGCGCACCTCGAGGGTCGGCTTGACGTTGTCCAGAGCGCGCTTCAGCGTGACGACCGGGTCGGTGCCGGTCTTCTCGCGAGCACCCTCGAGCGCTTCGTAGACGATCTTCTCGGCGACCGAGCGCTTGCCGTCGACCAGCACCTTGTTGATGAGCTGGGTCACCAGCGGAGAGCTGTAGACCGGGTCGGAGATCAGCGGCCGCTTCGGGGCCGGTCCCTTGCGGGGCATTAGCTCTTCTCCTTCTTCGCGCCGTAACGGCTGCGAGCCTGCTTGCGGTTCTTCACGCCCTGGGTGTCCAGGGAACCGCGGATGATCTTGTAGCGAACACCCGGCAGGTCCTTCACACGACCGCCGCGCACGAGCACCATCGAGTGCTCCTGCAGGTTGTGACCCTCGCCGGGGATGTAGGCGGTGACCTCGATGCCACTGGTCAGCTTCACGCGGGCAACCTTGCGGAGCGCCGAGTTGGGCTTCTTCGGGGTCGTGGTGTAGACGCGGGTGCACACACCGCGCCGCTGCGGGCTCCCCTTGAGGGCCGCGGTCTTCTGCTTGGCGACCTTGTCAGTGCGGCCCTTGCGGACCAGCTGCTGGATCGTTGGCATACGCCGGCTGCTTCTTCCGTTGTTGCGTCTCGTCAAGCTGTCTGGCGAGCTCTGTTTACTTGATCCCTCTCTGCACCCGAGGTCGGGCGTGTCGCCCGGATCCCAAGGTCCGCGTGAACACCGCAGGGTGTACCGCGAGTGGAGGACACCGGTGCTTCAGGCAAACCGGCTACCCCGGAAGGGGGCGTTGCCGGTGCATAGGCACGCGGAGCGGCCCGACATGGGTCGGGCACGAGTACCAAAGATACCTCTCTTCGTCTACCGGGGTCAAAACGGGGTGCCTGGGTGTCGACGGGTCCCACGTGCGAGGTCTCGGGATGCGGACTGGTTCCGGGCCTAGGCGGGGACGGGTGCTCGGCGGGCGGCCCTGGTGCTGCTGATGACGACTGTTGCCAGGCCTGCGAGGAGGAGTGCCAGGCCTGGCAGGGCTTCCGGGCGTGGGACCTGGCCGAGCCAGAGCCAGGCGATCACGGCCGCGCCGGGGACCTCGAGGAGGATCAGGAGGCTGATCGTGCTCGCGCTCACCTTGTGGAGGGCGTAGTTGAACATCGAGTGGCCGAGGAGTTGGGCGCCGATGACGAGGCCTCCGATCGCCAGCCACGTGGTCGGGGTGAAGCCGATCAGGGGGATCTTGAAGATGAGGCAGCCGGTGAGGAGCAGGGCGGCGCAGATCGAGTAGCAGACGAGGGTGTAGGTGGTGGTCGTCACCGCTTCTCGGGCTCGTTCGCCGAAGGCTGTGTAGATGGCGGCGGCGATTGCTCCGGCGATGGCTAGGAGGTCTCCGGCTAGGGCTGGGCCTGCGGTGCTGAAGTCGGCGCCGGTGGCGATGGTGACGCCCGCTACTGCCAGGAGGGTGCCCAGCCAGGTGGCCGCTGGGAGTTTGCGGCCTTGGGCGCGGGCGATGAGGTTTTGCCAGATGGGTTGGGTGGCTACCAGGGCTGTTGCGGTGGCGACTGTCGTGAGGTGGACGCTGGGCATCCAGGTGGCGAAGTGGGCCGCCAAGGCGAGGCCCGCGTAGACGCTGTAGCGGCCTTGGGGTTTGTGGCGGAGGTCGCGGAGTTCCTGGGGGCGCTTGGCGAGGGTGAAAGGGGCCAGGACTCCTACGGCGAGGCTGTTGCGCCAGAAGGCCATGGCTAGAGGTGGTGCTGCTGCGAAGGCGATGAGGGGGCCGGAGAAGGACACGGCTACCAGGGCCACGGCGATCGCTGTCGTGGTGAGGGGATCGACGCGGGGCTTCACGGGGGTCATCTTCGCTTGCGAGGGTGGGTGTTGCGGGTACGTGTGGGGTGGGTCTCTCGTTGGGGTCAACCCCCGATTGCGCCAATTATCCCACCCTCTTTCGTCTTGTCAAGGCTGGAAAGACGCCTTGACAAGACGAAAGAGGGTGGGGGCGC
>NZ_JBHYHC010000165.1:0-19297 GCF_042738955.1 Umezawaea sp. NPDC059074 | reverse complement strand
GGCTCTTGGGTGAGCATTCAGTCTTCGGGACACTGTATGCAATCGGCTCGCCGATGGGTGAGCCGAGGCGGGATGGGCTCGGCGCGGGAACCACCAGGCGAAGGCATTCCAGGCAGGTGGCTCAAGGCGAGCTTTTCGGGGAGCGGGCTGCGCGGGGCAGGGCGGGAACCCCAGGCGAAGGCTATTTCCCGGCGGGTGGCTGGAGGTGAGCCCCTTGGGGAGTGGGCTGTGTGGGCGAGATGGGAACCCTGGGCGGCGGCTCATCGGCGGGCCGGGCTGGAGTGGCCTGCACTGGGGATGTGTCCTGGCGAGGCGGGGGCGGGATGGGGACCCTGGGGCGTTGGCTCATCGGAGGGTCGGGCTGGAGTGGCTTGCGCTGGCGGGGTGAGGGCGGGATGGCGTCCCTCGGGCGGAAGTGGCATGGGTGGGTTGCTCTGGCGTGAGCAGCGCCGGGGATGTCCGGCTGGGGGACCAGGATGGTGACCCTGGGGTGAAGGTTTCTGGGTGGGCTGGGCTGTGCCGGGGATGTCCGGCTGGGGCGGGGCTCGGGATGGCGGCCCTGAGCCTGAGGCTTTCCGGGGCGGAGCTGGAGCGGGTCGCACGGGAGATGTGTCCGGGTAAGGCGGGGTCGAGTGGGAACTCGGGTGTAGACCTTCCGGGTGGGCTGTCCCGACTTGGGTCGCACCTGGGCTGGAGCGCTTGGGTGGGCTGGAAGTAGGTCGCACCTTGGCCGGTGATCGCTTGGGCGGGTTGGCTGGAAGTGAGCCGCTTCAGGGTGTGTCCTGGAGCCTGGAGCCTGGAGCCTGGAGCCTGGAGCCTGGAGCCTGGAGCCTGGAGCCTGGAGCCTGGAGCCTGGAGCCGGGAGCCGGGAGCCGGGAGCCGGGAGCCGGGAGCCGGGAGCCGGGAGCCGGGAAGCGGTGGAGCAGCGGGCAGGATGGGCCCTCAGGTGCGGCCTTCTTCTGCTGGCGGCCTGGGAATGGACCAATCGGCGTGGTGGTCTGCGAGGCTGGGGAAGTGGGTGTGGACGTGGGGCGGGCTGAGCAGGTGCGGCGGTGGGTCGGGGGGCCCGTTGGGGTTGCCGTGGGGGCGGCTGCGGGGGCTGTTGTCGTGTACTTCGCCGATCCGACCACGCCTGGGTCGTGGTTGCCGCGGTGTCCGTTCAACTGGTTGACCGGGCTGGACTGTCCTGCCTGCGGGTCCACGCGCATGGTGTACGCGTTGCTGCACGGGGATGTCGTCGCCGCGTGGCACTTCAACGCGGTGATGCTCGTCGCCGGGTTGCCGTTGCTCGGCTGGTTGTGGTTGCGGTGGTTCCTGGCTTACCGGCGTGGCAGCCGCACGGCCCCGGTCTCCCCTCGGGTCGGGCAGGCGGTTCTCGTGGTCGGGGTGACCTGGGCCGTGGTGCGGAACCTAGTCGCGTAGTCGTCGGCCCTGGGCGTCCGTGCCGCCGTTGACCAGCAGGATGATGCCGTCGACCAAAGCCCAGACGCCGCAGCCGCCGCACGTCAGCAGCTGGGCGACGGCCATACCCGTGTGGCCGGTGTAGAAGCGGCCGATGCCGAGCGTGCCGACGAACAGCTGGAGGATGCCCGCGACGACCTTCGACTTGTCCGACAGCGGGTAGCCGGTCAGCGGGTCGATCCCGTACGGCGCGAACGGCACCTGGTAGCCCGGAGCCGTGCCGTAGCCCGACGGGGGCGTGAACGCGGGCGGTGGGGGCGCGTACGCGGTGTTGTACTGCGGCGGGGGCGGCATCACCAGGAACGGCGGGTGCGGGCCGGGCAGGTCGGCGAACAGCGAGCCGAGTTCCGCGGAGGTCTGGGCGGCGGACGCGTAGGCGACGCGCTGCTCGTACTCGCCGATCTCGATGCGACCTGCGGCGAAGTGGTCGTTGAGGGCGCGGATGGCTTCCTCGCGCTGCTGGTTGCCGATGCGCACGGGGTTCGGCTCGAAAGGTCCTGACACGGCGGAGACGGTAGTCGATCGGACGCCCCGACCTGGGCCGAAACGCGCCGGAACACCGGGTCGGGCCTAGGCTGACCGGGTGCCGGTCGGGATTCCACGCGAGACGAGGGGCCACGAGCCGTTGGCGGACAAGGGTTTCCCGCGGGCGGCCCGGTGAAGGCGGCGGTCGACGACGTGGTGCGGACCTACCTCGACCACCTGGCCGTGGAGCGCGGCACCTCCCGCAACACCCTGGACTCCTACGGCCGCGACCTGCGCCGCTACACCGAGCACCTGAAGGCCCTCGGCGTCACCGACCTCGCGGACGTCGCGGAGGCCCACGTCGGCGAATTCCTCGCCGCACTGCGGGAAAGCGGCCTGGCGGCGTCATCGGCGGCCCGCACCCTGTCGGCCGTGCGGGGGCTGCACAGGTTCGCGCACCGCGAGGGCGTCGTGCCCGGCGACCCGGCCCGCGAGGTCGCCCCGCCGACGCCACCGCGCCGCCTGCCGAAGGCGTTGCCGCTCGACGACGTGCTGCGGCTGCTGGACTCCCACCCCGGCGACGACCCGCGTGCCCTGCGCGACCGCGCCCTGCTGGAACTGCTGTACTCCACGGGCGCGCGCATCTCCGAGGTCGTGGGGTTGGACGTGGACGACGTGGACGCGGGGGAGCGCACGGCGCTGCTGGACGGCAAGGGCGGCAAGCAGCGGCTCGTCCCGGTCGGCAGGCCCGCGCTGGCGGCGCTGGACGCGTACCTGGTGCGCGCCCGGCCCGGTCTGGCGGCCAAAGGTCGTGGCACACCAGCGGTTTTCCTCAACGCCCGCGGCGGCCGCCTGTCCCGCCAGACGGCGTGGCAGGTGCTCAAGACCGCGGCCGAGCGCGCGGGCATCACGGCCGTCGTCTCGCCGCACACGCTGCGGCACTCGTTCGCGACCCACTTGCTCGAGGGCGGGGCGGACGTCCGGGTCGTGCAAGAACTCCTCGGCCACGCCTCGGTGACGACGACGCAGGTGTACACGCTGGTCACGGTCACCACGCTGCGCGAGGTGTACGCCACAGCGCATCCGCGTGCCACTTCGTGACAATGAGGGTTTCGTGAATTCATCCGATAGTTAGCCGGCCGCGGGTACGGTGTCGGCACTTGAGTCCCACCGGAGCGGGAGGTACCGCGAACCGTGCCGAACTTGGACGAGCCGGAGCCCCCGGCCATCGAGCTCTCGGCGGTGCTCCACGCTTTGAGCGACCCCACGCGCTTGGCCGTGGTGCGGCAGATCGAAGCCGACGGGGAACGCCTGTGCGGAGCGATGTCCGTCGGCGTGGCCAAATCGACCCTGTCCCAGCACCTGCGCGTGCTGCGGGAGGCGGGCATCACCCGCACCCGCTGCTGCGGCAACCAGCGCTGGGTGTCCCTGCGCCGCGAGGACCTGGACGGCCTGTTCCCCGGCCTCCTCGACGTGGTCCTGTCCGCTGCGTCGAGGATGGACCGCATCGACCGGATGGAGGTCGCACGCTGAGCCGATCGGCTCACGAGTGGCGGAAACCGGCGCGCGGCGCTACGGCGAGGCGCGTTGCCGCCGCCCAGTCACGGCCTTAGGCTGCGCCCAGGTCGAGGACTACGAGGAGTTAGGCAACGATGTCGACACCGGAGCACGTGGAGGGCAGGGCGTACGACGCACCGCCACCGCCGTCGCCCGGTGTCCCCCGCGCGTCGGTCGAGCTGAGCCTCGCCCCGCACGCCGCGCCGCAGCACGACGAGGACGGCCCCGACCAGACGGTCGGCGAGATCGGTCCGACCGGTCGGGCGCTGCGCTTCACCCCCGACCCGGAGCCGTTGGCGCAGCACGGCCCGGCGAAGATCCTCGCCGTCTGCAACCAGAAGGGCGGGGTCGGCAAGACCACGTCCACGATCAACCTGGGCGCGTCGCTGGCGGAGTACGGCCGCAAGGTGCTGCTGGTGGACTTCGACCCGCAGGGCGCGCTGTCGGTGGGCCTCGGCATCCACCCGCACCAGCTGGACAACACGATCTACAACGTCATCATGGAGCGCTCGGTCGGCGTCCAGGACGTGATCATGGAGACCGGCGTCGAGGACATGCACCTGCTGCCCAGCAACATCGACCTGTCCGCCGCCGAGATCCAGCTCGTGTCCGAGGTCGGCCGCGAGCACACGCTGGTGCGCACGCTGCGCCCGGTCATCGACCAGTACGACTACGTGCTGGTGGACTGCCAGCCGTCGCTCGGACTCCTCACGGTCAACGCCCTCGCGGCGGCTGACGGCGTCCTCATCCCGCTGGAGTGCGAGTTCTTCTCGCTGCGGGGGGTCGCCCTGCTCATCGACACCATCGAGAAGGTCAGGGAGCGGTTGAACCCGAAGCTGGACATCACGGGGATCCTCGCCACCATGTACGACCCGCGCACCCTGCACTCCCGCGAGGTGATGGCCAGGGTCGTGGAGGCGTTCGGCGAGATCGTGTTCGACACGGTCATCAACCGCACCGTGAGATTCCCCGAGACCACGGTCGCGGGCGAGCCGATCACCAAGTGGGCGCCCCGCTCCGCGGGCGCGAAGGCCTACCGCGCGCTGGCGCGCGAGGTGATCGCCAGGTGACTCGCCGCGCCTCCCTTCCCGGCGCGTCCGAACTGTTCCGCCCGACCAGTCTCGTACGCCCTGTCGACCCCGAACCCGCTCCGCCCGCCGACCTCCCGGAACGCCCCAGCACCGGCAGGCAGAAGCACGACACCAAGATCACCGTGTACGTGTCCGACGAGGAGCTGCTGGCCCTGGAGCACGCGCGGCTGTCGTTGCGCGGCTCGTTCGGCCTCGCCGTCGACCGCGGCCGCATCGTCCGCGAGGCCATCGCGGTGCTGCTCGCCGACCTGGAGGAGCACGGGGAGCGGTCGCAGCTCGTCCGGAGACTGCGACGGCGGTGACCACTCCCGACGTGACCCGGCAGGATCCGGCCGAGCCGGTTCCGGAGGGCGCGGACCTCGCGCAGGTCGATCTTGTGGCGCCGGACGCCGCCCCCGACGAGCCCGAGACCGGTGGCAAGTTCAAGGTCAAGCTCACGAACTTCGAGGGCCCGTTCGACCTGCTCCTGCAACTGATCTCGGCGCACACGCTGGACGTGACCGAGGTCGCGCTGCACACCGTGACGGACGACTTCATCGCCTACATCCGGGCGATGGGCGACGCGTGGGACCTCGACGAGACGACCGAGTTCCTGGTGATCGCGGCCACCCTGCTCGACCTCAAGGCCGCGCGGCTGCTGCCGCAGGGCGACGTGGAGGACGAGGAGGACCTGGCGCTGCTGGAGGCCCGCGACCTGCTGTTCGCGCGCCTGCTTCAGTACCGGGCGTACAAGCAGGTCGCCGCGCTGTTCGGCGAGCTGGAGAAGGGCGCGCAACGCCGCTACGCGCGGTCGGTCGCGCTGGAGCCGCGCTACGAGGGCCTGCTGCCCGAGGTCATGCTCGGCGTCACGCCCAAGCGGTTCGCCGACATCGCCGCCTCCGTGTTCCGCCCGAAACCGCCGCGCACGGTGTCGTTGACGCACCTGCACGTCGCCAAGGTGTCCGTGCGCGACCACATCGACTCGATGCGCGCGCTGCTGATCGCGGCCGGTCAGCTGACGTTCAGCGAGCTGGTCAAGGACTGCGAGGCCACACTGGACGTCGTGGCCCGGTTCCTCGGGCTGCTGGAGCTGTACCGCGAGACCGTGCTGGCGTTCGACCAGCCGGACCCGCTGGGCGAGCTGGTCGTCCGCTGGATCGGCGACGACGACGCCCCGGCGGTCGAGTTCGACGAGGACGAGGAGTACGGGTGAGTGACCCGGTTGTCGCCGATCCGGCGGACGAGGAGGAGGTCGAGGTCGCCGAACCCGGCCTCGACCTCTCGGACGACGCGGAGTTCGAGGGCGCGCTGGAGTCGGTGCTGCTCGTCATCGACTCGCCCGCGAGCGAGAAGCAGCTCGCCGACGTGTTCGGCCAGTCCGTGAAGCGGACCACCCAGACGCTCAAGCGGATGGCCGCGAGGTACACCGAATCGGGTAGCGGCATCGACCTGCGTAGAATCGGCGACGGCTGGCGGTTCTACACGCGAGACCGGTACGCGCCCTACGTGGAGAAGCTGCTGCTCGACGGGCAGCGCGCGAAGCTCACCAGGGCCGCCCTGGAGACGCTCGCGGTCATCGCTTACCGCCAGCCGGTCACCAGGGCGCGCATCGCCGCGGTCCGCGGGGTCAACGTGGACGGCGTGATCCGCACGCTCGTCGCACGGGGTCTGATCAGCGAGATCGGCACCGACAGCGACACTGGTGGCATCCTTTACCGCACGACCGAACTGTTCCTGGAGCGGTTGGGCCTGTCGTCCCTCGCGGACCTGCCCCCGATCGCTCCCTTGTTGCCTGAAGTGGATGCGATCGACGATGTCTGAGACCCGTTCCGCGCGACCCAACCCCAACGACGAGGGGATCAGGTTGCAGAAGGTGCTCGCCAAGGCGGGCATCGCCTCGCGGCGGGTCTCGGAGGAGCTGATCGACCTCGGCCGCGTCACCGTCGACGGCGAGGTGGTCCGCGAACAGGGCCGCCGCATCGACCCGGAGACCGCCGTCGTCCACGTCGACGGCGTGCGGGTCGTCCTCAAGGACGACGTCGTCACGCTCGTGCTGAACAAGCCGCGCGGCGTCCTCTCCACCATGCACGACGACCAGCACCGCCCGTGCGTGGGCGACTACCTGGCAGAGCGCCGCGAACGCCTGTTCCACGTCGGCAGGCTCGACGCCGACACGGAGGGCCTGCTGCTGCTCACCAACGACGGCGACTTGGCACATCGCCTCATGCACCCCAGCTACGAGGTCCCCAAGACCTACGTGGCCGAGGTCCAGGGCCCGGTGGCGAAGGACGTCGGCAAGCGCCTGCGCGCGGGCGTGGAACTGGAAGACGGCTTCGCGAAGGTCGACTCGTTCAAGCTCGTCGACAGCATGCCCGGCAAGGCACTGGTAGAGGTGATCCTCCACGAGGGCCGCAAGCACATCGTGCGCCGCCTCCTGGACCACGTCGGCTACCCGGTCTCGAGCCTCGTCCGCACCCACATCGGCGAGGTCCAGCTGGGCAACCAGCGCCCCGGCTCCATGCGCGTCCTGAACCGCCAGGAAGTCGGCTCCCTCTACAAGCTCGTAGGCCTGTAAGCAGCCGAAGAGCAAGCTCGAGACAACGCCGCCGGTCACCCACGATGAGACCGGCGGCAACTCGGCAACCCAGCAGCAAGCCCAGGGCCAACCAGTGCTGATTGGTGACCACGAGCATGCGCCGAGGGAACGTGGTGGCTCACCACCCCGGCACAGGGCTGATTGGTGACCACGAGCATGCGCCGAGGGAACGTGGTGGCTCACCACCCCGGCACAGGGCTGATTGGTGACCACGAGCATGCGCCGGGGCAACGTAGCCGCCCACCACCCCGGCACAGGGTCGACCAGCAACCACGCTGGGACTGGCAGGCGCAGGCCACGGAACGTGGCCGATTTGACATGGGGATTTCGGCCTTAAAATTGGAGATCGGGCAGAGCTTTCGGGCACTGCCTTTTGGCCCGATCAAGGCCGAAATGAGGGGCCCCATGTCAAATCGGCCACAGCACGCTGGAAATCGCAGCCGCTGACCGACCCCGCTGGGACCAACGGTCAAGGGAAGAACCCCGCTGGGATCAACGGCCGGGCGGAAGAACCCCGCTGGGACCGCCGGTCAAGGGAAGAACCCCACCGGGACCAACGGCCAAAGAGAAGCCCTCCGGAACCCCCAGTCGCGGGAGAACCACGCCGGATCCCCAGCACCCAAGAGCGCGTCAACCACCCCCAGGAACACACTGCGGCGTACACCACACGTGGAATCCCGCAGCAAGGCCCCGCACTTTCTTTCGCCACCCCCACCCCTCGTCTTCCCGATCACCACCACCCCTCAAGGTGAGACCCACGTCACCCTGTCAACGATCACCCCACCCGCCGCCCCGCAGGCAGACCCCATGGTCACTTCCCAAACAGCCACCACCCCCTCACCCCGCCTGCGACCCCGATACCTTCAGTGCCAACCAAAACCGACCCTCCGCGCCACCCCCACCCCCCGTGTGACTTTGTGAAGTTTCCTCAGCACTCATTGTGGCTTCGGGTCCGAAGTCTCTAGATTGGTCCGGGTCGTCCCGATGATGATCAATTGGAGAGGCGTTCGGCGTGCGTGCCCTCACCCGAGGTGTGCTCGGCGTGGTCGGGTTCCTGCTTGTCTGGGAGCTGTTCGGCCGTTCCGGGCTCGTCTCCGCGGAATACCTGCCGCCACCCAGTGTGGTTTTCGGCGAGCTAGGCAAGTTGTTGGGTGATCAGCTGTTCCTGCGCGACGTGCTCGCGACGGTTCTGGCCCTGCTGATCACAGTCGGTCTGTCCATCGGGATCGCGGTCCCGCTCGGCCTGATCCTCGGAAGCGTGCCCGCTGTGCGGTACGCGACTCGCGCCGTGGTCGAGTTCCTGCGTCCCATTCCTTCCGTGGCCATGATTCCGCTGGCCATCGTGTTCCTCGGCATCGGTCCGGAAATGAAGATCACGCTCGCGGTGTACGCGGCGATCTGGCCGATCCTGTTCAACACGATCTACGCGCTCGACGAGCTCGACCCCCTGCTGGTCGAGACCGCTCGGGTTTTCGGCACCGGACGCGTCCGGGTGCTGTTCTCGGTCGCGCTGCCCAGCGCGCTGCCGTTCGTGCTCACCGGCATCCGCCTGGCCGCCACGACGAGCCTCGTCGTGCTCGTCAGCGTGGAGCTGCTGGCGGGCGGCAGCGGCGGGCTCGGGCAGTTCATCATGCTGGCCCGCAGCGGGGCCGGGCGGATGGACCTCGTGCTCGCGGGCACGGTCGTGGCCGGGGTGCTCGGGTACCTGCTGAACGAGGGCCTGGAACGGGCCCAGCGCCGCTGGGTCGGCTGGGGCGCCACCGCGGGAGGTCGCTCGTGACCAACTTCCTGAAGCGGTGGGTCGTGTTCGCCGGTCTGGTCGTGGTGTGGCAACTGGCCACGCTGTACGCCGACGACACGTTCTTCCCGCCCCCCACCGAGATCGCGCAAGCGGCGTGGAAGCTCTGGTTCTCCGGTCCGCTGGACCAGTTCTTCCTCACCGACGTCGTGTTCAAGCACCTGATCCCCAGCATCACCAGGCTGGTCGGCGGCTGGGCGATCGCCGCGGTGATCGGGATCGCGCTCGGGCTGGCGCTCGGCCGGTCGCGCACGGCGCTGGAGTTCGCCGGGCCGCTGCTGACCTTCATGCGGTCCATCCCGCCGCCCGCGCTGGTGCCGGTCTTCCTGCTGCTGTTCAACATCGGCACCTCGATGCAGCTGGCCACGATCGTCTTCGGCGTCGTGTGGCCGATCCTGCTCAACACGATCGACGGCGCCCGGTCCGTCGACACCTTGAAGTACGAGACCTCCGCGGTGTTCCGCGTGCCCAAGTGGCAGTGGGTGCTCGGGGTCGTGCTGCCGTCGGCCGCACCGAAGATCTTCGCCGGTCTTCGCGTGTCGCTGTCGTTGTCGCTGGTGCTGATGGTGGTGTCCGAGCTCGTCGGCACCGACAACGGCATCGGTTCGCAACTCCTGGTGGCACAACGGGAATTCGACTTCCCCAACATGTGGGCAGGCATCGTCCTGCTGGGTGTCATCGGCTACGTGCTGAACACCGTGCTGCTCGCCGTGGAACGTCGAGTCCTCGGCTGGCAGCCCAAGCAGGAGCACAGCAAGCCCGTACAACTCGCGACGGCAGGGGACTGACATGACCGCCATGCTCGAGGTGGCCGGACTCGGCCACACCTACCAGGCGAAGGACGGGGCGCACCGCGCCATCGACGGACTGACGTTCACCGTGGGCGCGGGTGAGCTCGTGTGCGTGGTCGGCCCGTCCGGCTGCGGCAAGTCCACGCTGCTGCGCACCATCTGCGGTCTGGTGAAGCCGACCGACGGCGGGATCAGCTTGCACGGCAACAAGGTCGACGGTGTTCCGGACGACCTGGCCGTGGTGTTCCAGGACTACAGCCGCTCGTTGTTCCCGTGGCTGTCGGTGCAGAAGAACGTCGAGTTCCCGTTGCGCCGCAGCCTGGGCCGCTCCGAGCGCCGCAAGCGCGCCGCCGAGGCGCTGGAGTGGGTCGGGCTGAACAAGGCGGGCGGCAAGTACCCGTGGCAGCTGTCCGGCGGCATGCAGCAGCGCGTCGCCATCGCGCGGGCGCTGGCCTACCGGCCCGCGCTGCTGCTGATGGACGAGCCGTTCGCCTCGGTGGACGCGCAGACCAGGTTCGAGCTGGAGGACCTGCTGCTGAAGGTCAAGCGGGAGCACAACACCACGGTCCTGGTGGTGACGCACGACATCGACGAAAGCGTTTACCTCGGTGACCGGGTGCTCGTGCTGTCCACGTCGCCCGCGGCCGTCGTGGCGGACCTGAGGGTCGACCTGCCCGTCGAACGGGACCAGATCACCACCCGCGAGTCCGACGCGTTCGTCGCCCTGCGCGGCGAGGTGGCCAGGCTGCTCAACGTCGGCAGGCCCGAGGCGCAGCGGAAGGTCGCGGCCCAGGCCGAGGCCGCCGTGGCGGCGAAGTGGGCCGAGGCCGAGCGCGCCGCCTTCGTCGAGGCGCAGGCGCAGGAGCGCGCCACCAACTGAGTCCGCCGCTGAGCGCCGAAAAACGGGCGCCCCTGGTAACTCCCGGCTTCGGGGGTCCGGGGGCGCCTGCGGCGTTTCAGGGCCTTTTCCTTCCCCTGCGGGCGTTGTGCCGCGGACCTGTCTGATCCAGGCCGTGTCTCAATTGGTGACTTTCGTATTCCGACGCGAAATAATCGCGACCTGGAATGCGGGGGTCGTCCGGGTGGACGCCGTCAACCCCTCGGGCCCGTTCGTGACGTGATTCCGTCCACTCGGGCGGCTCGACGGCCGCGGCGGGCCTTCCCCCGTTCGGCCGCGTGGCCTGGGTCCTTGGTCCCTGGTGGCGGTTACCGACCGTTGCGAGACGCCGGTCCGGTTCTCCGGAATTCCAGGTCGATGTGGACACTCCGGACGCGGGTTTTCCCTGTCGCGGAAGGCGATCCATCGGGCCGGACGGCGTGGACCGGGCCGTCCACAAAGGTCACGAACAGGTTACCTACGCCCCGTCGGTCCCGTCGGCCGGACCGCTGGGGGAGCGGGTCGCGGGGCCGTCCGAGAGGGCCTCTCCGGCGCCATTCGGGACGTCCGGTCGCGCACTGCCCGGAACGCTGGTAAAAGCCGGGGAAACGCGGTCGGGGGCGTTGTCCGTGATTTGTCCGCCCGCTTCCCGCGGACTCCGCGATCCGGCGTTGTGCTCGGGCCCGACCCGTGTCGTCGGCCTCGGGTCGCCGACCCGGCTCGAGTGCGCCGGATAGATCAATCGCCAATGTAGTTGGCGACGGGTCCGCGATCCGGGTCCGAGTGCCACCGGCGCGGAAGAAAGCGAGGATCGGTCGGATTTTGGGAATGCGCGCGGATTCGCGGATGTGAAACGAGGAGTGGCGCAGGGCACAATCCACGGCGTCGGGGAGTTCGTCGCGAAGGCCCGGCGACGGCGCGGGAAAGAACGGCGCACGGCCTCGCTCGGAGTCGCGACGGGCCTCCGGATCCCGAACGGGAACGCGTTCGGGAGTCGAAGGCCCGTGCGGCGGGGGAAAACCACTCACCGGAACCGCGTCCAGGGGTTATTCGCGGGCCGGGACAATCCTTTTCCGGTGCCGGAACCCGTCAGCTGGAGCCGACGTACATGTGGGCGAACATGGCGGCCGCCTCGCGGGACTCGATCAAGTGCTGCAACCGGGCATGGCCCAATCGGCTCATGAAGGGCTGCTCGTTCCGGTGGATCAGGTCCACCATCCACTGCGAGAACTCCTGGGCACGCCACACGCGCCGCAGGCAGACGGCCGAGTAGTCGTCGAGCCCGCTCGTCGACTTGTGGTTGTAGTAGGAGCCGATCGCCTCGGCGAACACCTCGGCGTCGTTGAGGGCCAGGTTCATTCCCTTGCCGCCCATCGGGGTGATGATGTGCGCGGCGTCGCCGAGCAGGTACATCCGCCCGTACCTCATCGGCTCGATCACGTGCGAGCGCATGTCCAGGACGCGCTTCTCGATGATCTTTCCCTCGGTGAGCGTCCAGTCGCTGTCGCGCAGCGCGAGGCGCTTGTGCAATTCGCTCCACACCTTCTCGTCCGGCCAGTTGTCGACGTCCTCGCCGACCGGGACCTGGAGGTAGAAGCGGCTGACCGTGGAACTGCGCAGCATGTGGCCCGCGAAACCGTCCGCGTGCAGGGCGTAGATGACCTTGTCGGTCGACGGGGGAGCCTCGGCGAGAATGCTGAGCCAGCCGATCCCGTGCTGGTGGGTGAATTCCTTCACCGCGCCTTCGGGAATGGCCTTCCTGGTCACGCCGTGGAAGCCGTCGCACCCGGCGATGAACGAGGCCTCGAGTCGTTCCGGAGTGCCGTCCGACGACGTCCACGTGACCGTCGGGATCTCCTCGAGGAGGTCGTGCACGGCGACGTCCGACACCTCGAACCGGATGTCGCCGCCGCCCGCCAGGTACAGGTTCAGCAGGTCGGTCACGACCTCCTGCTGCGGGTACACGAAGTGGGTCGCGCCGCCGGAGAGGTCGGAGTAGTCGAGGGGGTGCGCTTTGCCGTCGATGCGGAATTCGCACGCGGTGTGGGTGTCACTTTCCGTGAGCATTCGCTCGGCCAAGCCGTGCCGTTCCAACATGCGCGCCGAGCGGTCTTCGAGCATTCCCGCGCGAGGTCTCGTTTCGATGTACTCGCGAGTGCCCCGTTCGAGCACCAGGCAGGGGACGCCCGCCTGCTGGAGCAGGTTCGCGACCATCAAACCCGCTGGTCCGGCCCCGATCACGGCCACCGGACGGGATGTGCTCTGAATGGTCCATTCGAGATGAGCTTGTCTCACCGTGTACCCCTGCCTCTGGACGGCCTGTGCAAAGATGCTCACCGAAGGTAGTGGATACATCCTTCGTGTGTCGGTCGACTGGGGTCCTAGTGAACCGCGAGTGTCACTTTGAGTGGTTTTCGCCGCGTTCTGGTCGATCGAGAATCCCCCGCAACGAACGCCCCGCTCCAACCAGGAGAGTGCTTCAGATGACTCGAAGAGTCGGCCGCCACGCCCGCATGATCGTCGGCGGTTTGTCCGTCCTCGCGCTGCTCGCCACCGTCGCAGGCTGCGGCGCGCTGGGAGGCTCGTCCTCGGAGACCACCTCCGCCGACAAGCCCGCGACCGGCAAGCTCGAGAAGAGCAAGATCACGCTCGGAGTGCTCCCGATCCTCGACGTGGCCTCGGTCCACGTGGCGATCAAGAAGGGCTACTTCAAGGACGAGGGTCTTGACGTCGAGCTGAAGGTCATCCAGGGTGGCGCCGCGGCGATCCCCGGTCTGATCAGCGGCGACCTCGACATGACCTTCGGCAACTGGGTCTCGTTCTTCCTCGCCGAGTCCAAGGAGGGCGCGAAGGCGGTCGACGGGCTCAAGCTGGTGTCGGACGGCTACCAGGCCAAGCCGGACATGTTCCTGATCGTCACGGGCGCCAACTCGCCGATCAAGTCGCCGAAGGACCTCGCGGGCAAGACCATCGCGATCAACACCTTCAAGAACATCGCCGAGCTGACCGCGAAGGCCACCCTCGAGGCCAACGACGTCAAGCCCGACAGCGTGACGTTCAAGGAATTCGCGTTCCCGGACATGCAGGCCGCGATCGAGAACAAGACCGTCGACGCCGCGTTCATGGTCGAGCCGTTCATCACGCGCGCCCAGCGCGCCATCGGCACCGTGACCGCCTTGGACGCCGCCAGCGGCCCGACGGCCGACATCCCGATCGCCGGTTACGCGACCAGCGGCAAGTTCGCCAAGGCGAACCCCAACACGGTCGCCGCGTTCCAGCGGGCCATGGCCAAGGGCCAGAAGGACGCCGCCGACCGCCCCACGGTCGAACCGCTGCTCCAGGACTACGCGAAGGTGGACAAGGAAACCGCCAGCCTGGTCCACTTCGGTGAGTTCCCGACCACTTTGGACGCCACCAGGCTCCAGCGGGTCGCGACGCTCATGAAGACCTACGGCCTGCTCGAGAAGGACTTGGACGTCAAGCCGATGCTCATCGCCCCTCCGGGTAGCTGACGAATCGGCGACTGCGGGGAGCCGGTTCGGCTCCCCGCAGTTGTTTCACACTCGTCTCATCGGTGAATATGTCGTGAACCACCGCTGTTAGCGAGTGTTTAGTGGCCTTCTCACAGCGATCAGTCATACTGGTTGATTTGTGAACTACCGCTCAAGTCCGCCAAATGGCGGTATGACTTCGGCCGCTTTTACCCGAAGATCCACCAGGTTTGTAGGCAAGTTTTCTTTCATCGGCTTGGAAGCTGGGGAGTGTGCTGACGGTGCGCGGTCACGGTGACCCCGCGTCCGGATCCGATCCGGAGCGAGCCCGACAAGAGTCGGATTCCGAGGGCGGTAGACCCGCGCCCCTGGTTCCGACCGCGAAATCCGCGTCATCCCGTCCCGCTGCCGGCGGTCGGGATGCTCGCGCAGACACGGACGCGCCGGCCCCCGCCGGTGGTGTTCGACGATGGCGCCTCACGAACTGGCGCCTGCGCAGCAAACTGGCCGTGGTGCTGCTGGTCCCCGCGCTGAGCACGCTCGCGCTCGCGGGACTGCGGCTGAACAGCCAGCTCGACGACGTGTCCCTGATCAGCAAGGTGCAGCGCGAACTCGCGCTCAGCGCGCAGGCCGCCTCGGTGTCCGACGCGCTCCAGCTCGAACGCGACGCCGCCGTGCGGTTCGTCGCCAGCGAGCGCAAGGACAACGCCGCGGAGCAGGTGACCCGCGCGGCCAAGGTCGACGTGGAGGTCGGCAAGTACCGCGAGGTCGCGGTGTCCGCCGAGGGCATCGACCCCGCTCTGGCGACCGCGTTCGAGAAGTCGCTCCAGTCGCTGGACAACCTGAGCTCGCTGCGCAACACGATGCTCACCACGCGCTACCCGGACGCCTCCGTCCTCAGCGCGTACAGCCAGATCCTCTCGTCCGTGAACCAGGTCCACCGGATCTCCGCGGGCAGTGTCAGCAACTCGCGCCTCACCCCGCTGTCGTCGGCGAACCTCGCGCTCTACAACGCGCGGGAGCAGATGAGCCAGCAGAACGCGATCCTGCTCGCCACGGCCAAGCGCGGCGAGTTCGCGCCCGGCCAGGCGAACGCCCTGCGCGCCGCCCAGTCCAGGTTGGACGCCGCCCTCGCCGACTTCTCCGGCTCCGCCTCGCAGGAGAACTTCCAGCGCTTCCAGGACGTCGTGTCCGGTGGCGCCGTCGACGGCCGCAACCGGCTGGTGCAACTCGCCCTCGTGCAGCAGGAGATCAACAAGGACGAGGACGAGGACGGCCAGCTCGTCACCATCTCCGACGCCGAGGTGCTCCAGGTCGGCGAGGACACGGCGGGCCTGCTCACCAAGGTGTCGCACGACATCGAGGGCCAGATCGTCACGGTCTCCAACGAGCTGATCGACGAGGGCCGCACCGGCGCGTGGCGCGACGCGGCACTGGTGCTCATCGCACTGGTCATCGCGTTCGGCCTCATGGCGATCGTCGCCCGCTCCATGGTCATCCCGCTGAGGGTGCTGCGCCGCACCGCGCTCGACGTGGCGCGCAACCGGCTGCCGGAGGCCATTCAGCGAATCCGCCAGCACCGCGACCCCGAACTGGCCGCGGAGGAGGCGCTCTTCCGGGTGCCGATCGACACCACCGAGGAAGTCGGCCAGGTGGCCCGCGCGTTCGACGCGGTGCAACGCGAAGCCGTCCGACTCGCCGTCGAGCAGGTGGCGCTCCGCGCGAACGTCAACGACATGTTCATCAACCTGTCGCGGCGCAGCCAGGCGCTCGTCGAACGCCAGATCGGCGTGATCGACCGGCTGGAGCAGGACGAGCAGGACCCGGACCAGCTCGCGAGCCTCTTCGAGCTGGACCACCTCGCGACGCAGATGCGCCGCAACAGCGAGAACCTCCTGGTGCTGTCGGGCACGACGGTCAACCGGCGCGTCACGCGCCCGGTGCCGGTGTCCGAGGTGCTCGGCGCCGCGGTGTCCGAAGTGGAGAAGTACGCCCGGATCCAGATCGCGCCGGGACCGGAGATCAAGGTGCAGGGCCGGGTCGTCAACGACCTCGCGCACCTCATCGCCGAGCTGCTGGACAACGCGACCGCGTTCTCCAAGCCCACCACCAAGGTCACGGTGCGGGCGACGGAGACCCGGCGCGGCGAGATCGCGATCCGCATCCACGACCGCGGTGTCGGCATGCAGGAGAACGACATCGAAGAGGCCAACCACAAGCTGAGCGAGCCGCCCGAGGTCGACGTGTCCGTCGCCCGCGAGATGGGTCTCTACGTGGTCGGCCAGCTCGCCAAGCGCCACGAGATCCGCGTGACGCTGAGCAACAACGACGACATCGAGGGCGGCGTCACCGCCCAGGTCGTCCTGCCGGTCTCCTTGCTGCACAAGGGTGTTCCGCAGCAGCAGCCCGCGCAGCTCACGCGGTCGAACGCGTCGAGCTTCGAGGACCACCTCGCCGGTCAGGTCGAGCAGACCGGTGTCGGCGTCATCGCGGGCGTGCCGAAGTGGACGCCCGGCCAGAGCGACTCGTTGCAGTTCCCGCAGGTGCTGTCCTCTCCCGACGAGGACCCGCACGCGGAGCACCTCGTCGAGCGGACCTCCACCGAGGGCCTGTTCACCGCGACGATCCAGGGCATGAAGCCCGTGCAGCCCGAGGGTGTCGACCCGATCGACTACTCGTACCCTCCCGCCGCCGAGCGCACGGTCCTGCCGCGCAAGCCCCCGGCGAAGCCGAAGGTCGAACCGGTCACCGAGCGGCTGCCGATCTACGAGGACGTGCTGTCGCGCTGGTTCCAGGGCGGCGACACCGCCGACGCAACCGGCAAGACCAACGGGAACGGCAACGGCAACGGCAAGTCCGCCGAGTCGACCGAGCTGTTCGCGGCCGCGTCGACGGCCGAGACGCCCGCCCAGCGGACGTCCTCGCCGCAGCTGCCCAAGCGCGAGGTGGCCACCGAGGCTGACGCCACCCCGCCCGCGCCCGCCCGCAAGAAGGCCGCCAAAGCCGACTGGGGCGTGGCGGACGAGGGCTGGCAGGCGGCGAACAAGGTGCTGAAGTCCAGTGTGGACGACAAGACGACCGCGGGGCTGCCCAAGCGGGTGCCCAACGCGCGACTCATCCCCGGTTCGCCCGCGAAGCAGGCCGCACCCGCCACCAAGGCCGCGGCCCAGAACGGCCAGGGAGGCGGCCAGACCGCCTCCGTCGCGACGGCGGCCCCGCCGCGACGACGGTCCGCGGAGCGGCTGCGCCAGCAGTTCGCGACCTACCAGCGGGGCGTGCAGATGGGACGCGAATCCCTTGACGACATCGAGTCGTGGGACAGTCCCTTGTTCGGCAGCACCTCAGGGGACATGAGCGCAGAGAAGGAGCAGCAGTGACCACCGCGGCAGATGAACTGGACAACTTCAGCTGGCTGGTCGAGGACTTCGTCGGACGGGTGGCGGGCGTCGCGCACGCCATCGTGGTCTCGGCGGACGGCCTGCTCCTGGCGGGATCCGAGCGGCTGCCGATGGACCGCGCCGAACAGCTCGCGGCGGTCGCCTCGGGGCTCGTGAGCCTCAACCTCGGCGCCGCGCGCTGCTTCGAAGCCGGTGAGGTCAAGCAGACCGTGGTCGAGATGGAACGCGGCTACCTGTTCCTCATGTCGATCAGCGACGGCTCCTGCCTCGCCGTGCTGGCGGCTCCCAACTGCGACATCGGGCTCATCGGCTACGCCATGACCCGTCTCGTGGAGCGGGTCGGCATCCAGCTCACGCCGGAGATCCGGTCGCAGCTGCACGTGTCGATGCGCGCCTGATCAACTACTCAAGGGAAAGCAGACCAGCGATGAGCTCTGGTGCTCTCGGACGACCGGGGTCGCCCGCCAGACCCACCATGTCGACGAAGATCGTCGTGGCGGGCGGGTTCGGCGTGGGCAAGACGACCTTCGTCGGATCGGTGTCCGAGATCGTCCCGCTGACCACGGAGGCGGTGATGACCGAGGCCAGCGTCGGCATCGACGACCTGTCGGCGACGCCGAACAAGGTCACCACCACCGTCGCGATGGACTTCGGGCGCGTGTCGCTGGACAGCGACCTGATCCTGTACCTGTTCGGCACGCCGGGACAGCACCGGTTCTGGTTCATGTGGGACGACCTGGTGCGCGGCGCGATCGGCGCCGTCGTGCTGGTCGACACGCGGCGGTTGGACGACGCGTTCGCCTCGATCGACTTCTTCGAGGACCGGGAGTTGCCGTACGTGGTGGGGGTGAACTGCTTCGACGGGCTCATGCACCACAAGGTGGAGGACATCCGGGAAGCGCTCACCATCGAGCCGTCGGTGCCGATCGTGCCGTGCGACGCGCGGAACCGGCAGTCGACGAAGCAGACGCTCATCACGTTGGTGGAACACGCATTGAGGCAGCCCACGTACGCGTGAGCTAGGTCAGGTCGTCGAGTCGGGCCCGTGCCGGTTGTCGGTGCGGGCCCGGCTTGGTTCCCAGGGCATCACATTAACTGTTCTTGCGGATCTCTTCGGGTCGTCGTTACGGTCGAATTCCCTGCATGAATTCCCTGCGACGAGGAGAATCGCCGTGCTACGGAAAATCGCCGGTGTGATGGTGGTGGCGGTGGGGTTGGTCAGCCTCCACGCGCCCGCTGCTTCTGCTGCGCCTGTTGCCGCTGCTGCTGTTCGGACTCTTACTTACAACGCCAGTGGTGCCGCTGAGTTCAAGGCCGCTGTGGATCAAGGGGCTCAGGTGTGGAACTCGAGCGTGGTGAACGTTCGGCTGGTCTCTACCACGTCGTCGTCCGCCAACATCCGGATCGTGGCTGACAACGGGTGGCCTCGGGCGCAGCCGACCAGCCTGGGTAGTGGGCAGGTGTGGATGGGGCGGCAGGCGACGGCTGAAGGGCACGACCCGGTGCGGATCGCGGCTCACGAGCTGGGGCACATCCTGGGGCAGCCGGATCGGAAGCCCGGGCCGTGCACGAGTTTGATGTCGGGGAGTAGTGCGGGGACGTCGTGCAAGAACCCGTACCCCAACGCTCGGGAGAAGTCCGAGGTGGAGGCTGCCTTCCGTAGTGCGAAGGTTGGGGCTGCTGGGGAGTGGGCTCGGGTGTTCGTGGACTAGGTGGGCTAACCCCCGGTTGCGCCAATTATCCCACCCTCTTTCGCTTTGTCAAGCCTGGAAAGACGGCTACACGCCCGAGCC
>NZ_JBHYHC010000164.1:0-19506 GCF_042738955.1 Umezawaea sp. NPDC059074 | reverse complement strand
CCACCCCGGCCGCCCCCCTATTGATTTACCCCCCCCACCACCTATCGATTTTAAACGGCTAATTTCCAGCCTTGACAAAGCGAAAAGGGGTGGGATAATCGGCGCAATCGGGGGTTGACCACCAACCCCCGACCAGCCCAACCCTACGACCGCCCCACGATCAACCCAGAGTTGTCATCCAAAACATCCACCCGCACGGTATCCCCATCCCGCACCTCTCCAGCAAGCAACTCCTTGGCCAACTGATCCCCAACCGACGTCTGGATCAACCGCCGCAAAGGCCGAGCCCCGTACACAGGATCAAACCCGTTCAACGCCAACCAGTCCCGAGCAGAAGCCGTAACCTCCAACGTCAACCGACGCTGCCCCAACCGATCAGCCAACCGCCGCACCTGGATGTCCACGATGGACGTCAACTCCTCAGTGGCCAACGCCTGGAACACCACCACATCATCCAACCGGTTCAAGAACTCCGGCTTGAAGTGCCGCCGCACCACACCCATCACAGCGTCATCCCGCTGCCGAGCATCCAAATTGGCATCGGCAATCGCATGCGACCCAAGATTGGACGTCAACACCAAAATGGTGTTCCGAAAATCAACCGTCCGCCCTTGCCCGTCAGTCAACCGCCCATCATCCAACACCTGCAACAACACATCGAACACATCCGGATGAGCCTTCTCCACCTCATCCAGCAACACCACCGAATAAGGCCGCCGACGCACGGACTCCGTCAACTGCCCACCCTGGTCGTACCCCACGTACCCAGGAGGCGCCCCCACCAACCGAGCCACCGAATGCTTCTCGGAGTACTCACTCATGTCGATGCGAATCATCGCCCGCTCGTCATCGAACAAGAACTCCGCCAACGCCTTCGCCAACTCGGTCTTACCAACCCCAGTAGGCCCGAGGAACAAGAACGACCCCGTAGGCCGATCCGGATCCGCAACCCCAGCCCGAGTCCGCCGAACCGCGTCCGACACCACCCGCACGGCCTCGACCTGACCCACAACCCTCCGGGTCAGCTCCTCCTCCATGCGCAGCAGCTTCGACGTCTCCCCCTCCAACAACCGCCCAGCAGGAATCCCGGTCCACGCGCTCACGACATCCGCGACGTCATCCGGCCCGACTTCCTCCTTCAGCATCGCCGAGGCCTGCTCAGTCGACTTCGTAGCCGCCTCCAGGTCCTTCTCCAACGCCGGGATCCGCCCGTACCGCAACTCGGCGGCCCGCCCGAGATCCCCATCGCGCTCGGCCCTCTCGGACTCCCCGCGCAACTGCTCCAACTGCTCCTTGAGGTCCCGAACCTTGTCGATCGACCCCTTCTCGTTCTGCCACCGAGCCGTCAACCCGGCGAGGCTCTCCCGCTTCTCCGCCAACTCGGCCCGAAGAGCCGTCAACCTCTCCTTGGACGCCAGATCCGACTCCTTCGACAGAGCCATCTCCTCGATCTCCAGCCGACGCACAGCCCTCTCGACCTCATCGACCTCCACCGGCCGCGAGTCGATCTCCATCCTCAACCGCGACGCGGCCTCGTCCACCAGGTCGATCGCCTTGTCCGGCAAGAACCGCGACGTGATGTACCGATCCGACAACGTCGCGGCGGCCACCAGCGCGGTGTCCGTGATCCGAACACCGTGATGGACCTCGTACCGCTCCTTCAACCCGCGCAGGATCCCGACCGTGTCCTCCACGCTCGGCTCCCCGACCAGCACCTGCTGAAAACGGCGCTCCAGCGCCGGATCCTTCTCCACGTACTTCCGGTACTCGTCCAACGTCGTCGCACCGACCATCCGCAGCTCACCACGGGCGAGCATCGGCTTGATCATGTTCCCGGCGTCCATCGCGCTCTCACCGGTCGCACCGGCCCCGACGATCGTGTGCAGCTCGTCGATGAACGTGATGACCTGCCCCGCGGAGTCGGTGATCTCCTTCAGGACGGCCTTCAACCGTTCCTCGAACTCCCCGCGGTACTTCGCCCCGGCCACCATGGACCCCAGGTCCAGGGCCACGACCCGCTTACCCCGCAACGACTCCGGCACGTCACCGGCAACGACCCGCTGGGCCAAGCCTTCGACGATCGCCGTCTTGCCGACGCCGGGCTCACCGATCAGCACCGGGTTGTTCTTCGTCCGCCGCGACAACACCTGCACGACCCGCCGGATCTCCGAGTCGCGCCCGATCACCGGGTCCAGCTCGCCCTTGCGAGCCCGCTCGGTCAGGTCGACGCCGAACTTCTCCAACGCCTTGTAGGTGCCCTCGGGATCCGGACTGGTCACCCGAGCGGACCCCCGCACCTTCGTGAACGCCTCGCGCAACGCCTCCGGCGTGGCACCGTGCCGCCGCAGCAGGTCGGCGACCGTCCCGCCGTACTGGGCGAGCCCGACGAGCAGGTGCTCGGTGGAGACGTACTCGTCCCCCATCTCGGTCGCCAGCTCCTGCGCCTTGGCCAGCACCCGAGCGGCGTCGCGCGAGAACTGCGGCGCGGACATCGAGGCCCCGCTCGCCGTCGGCAGCGCGCGCGACAGCTGCTCCAGGTCCTTGTGCACGACCGCCGGATCCGCACCCACCGCGGCCAGCAGCGGCGCGGTCAGCCCGTCCCCCTGAGCCAGCAGCGCGCCGAGCAGGTGCACGGAGCCCACGTCCGGGTTCCCCGCGATCGTCGCGGTCTGCACCGCGGCCGAGACCGCCTGCTGGGTCTTCGTGGTCGGGTTGAAAGCGTCCATTCCTCACCCCATCGCCAGATGTGCGCGCCAGCTTTCCGCACGCGCTTCCATCATGCACAACGTCAGCAAAGTTGAGTCCGTTCCGCTCAACTTGAAAAATCGCTGTGGCCTGGGCCACGACCTCGGAGAGGATCGGCCGATGAGCGCGAAACCCCAGCACATCACCTTCAGCAGCCTCGACCCGTACGAGTTGGCGGTGTTCTGGTCCAAGGTGACCGGCTACCCGCTGGCCGACGACGACTTCCCCGGCGACCCCGAGGCATCCCTCCTGCCCCCGAGCGGCCCGCTCCTGCTGTTCGTGACCGTCCCCGACAAGAAGTCCACCCGCAACCGCGTGCACCTCGACCTCCAGCCGGACACCACGCGCGACGAGGAGGTCGAGCGGCTGCTCGGCATCGGCGCGACGCTCGTGGACGACCAGCGCAGGCCCGACGGCCGCGGCTGGGTCGTGCTGGCCGATCCCGAGGGCAACGAGTTCTGCGTCGAGCGGAGCGCGGCCGAGAAGGCCGCCAAGCCCTGAGCACGACAATGCCCTCCGCCGCGTTGATCACGCAGCGGAGGGCATATCTGGGCCCTACCTACCTCCGGTCACCCACATGTAGTAGCGAGTTGTCCACATCAGGGGTGGAGTTATCCACATTCCGCAGGTCGGCATCCACAGGGAGGTGGACAGGTGCCTCACCCGTCGGTGAGCCAACCACCGGTTGGGGGATGTCCATCGAGGTCCGCAGCGGCACCTCCTTGATCAACACCACCGCGACGACCGTGACGACGGCGGCGATGGCCGCGATCAGGAACAGGGTCGCCATGGCGTCGCCGTAGGCCCCGCGCACCAGCGCCTGGATCGGGCCGGGCAGGTGCGCCAGGTCGAGCGTGCCGCCACCGGTGCCCGCGGGCGTGCCGGGCGGCAGACCCGCGGCGATCTTCGTGCTCACCTGGCTGGCGAGCACCGAGCCGAGCACCGCGACACCGGCCGTGCCGCCGAGCGAGCGGAAGAACGTGACCGTGGAACTGGCGGCGCCGAGGTCGGCCATCGCCACGTCGTTCTGCACGGCGAGCACCAGGTTCTGCATGGTCAGGCCGAGCCCGATGCCGGTCAGGGCCATGTAGCCGCCCATCAGCACCAGGTTGGTCTGGTGGTCGATCGTGGACAGCAGCCCGAGCCCGGCGACGAGGATGACCGCGCCGGAGACCAGGAAGTTCTTCCACTTGCCGTACTTCGAGATCAGCTGGCCGGAGATGGTCGACGCGATCGTCAGACCCGCCACCAGCGGCAGCGTGAGCAGACCGGCCTTCGTCGGCGAGAACCCGCGGGAGAGCTGGAAGTACTGGCCGAGGAACACCGAGGCGCCGAACATCGAGGTGCCGACGGCGACGCTGCCGAGCACGGCCAGCGCCAGCGTGCGGTGCTTGAACAGCCGCAGCGGCACGACCGGCGAGCTGGCGCGGCGCTCCACGAAGTACGCGGTGGCGAGCACGACCGCGGCCCCGCCGAGGTAGGCGAGGGTCTCCAGCGAGATCCAGCCGAAGTCCTTGCCCGCGAACGACACCCACAGCAGCACCAGGCTGACGCCGCCGGTGATCAGGAACGCGCCCAGGTAGTCGATCTTCACGTCCTTCTTGACCGTGGGCAGCTTCAGCGTCTTGGCGAGCACGCCGAGGGCGATCACCGCGAGCGGCACGGTGATGAAGAACGTCCAGCGCCAGCCGAGCCCCGGCGTGTCGACGATGAACCCGCCGACGAGCGGGCCGCCGACCGTCGCCGCGGCCATGACCGCGCCGGTGTAGCCGCTGTAGCGGCCGCGTTCACGGGGGCTGACCATCGCGCCGATGATGACCTGCGCGAGCGCCTGCACCCCGCCCATGCCGAGGCCCTGGACGACGCGGAAGCCGATCAGCTGCTCCATGTTCTGGGCGAACCCGGAGAGCACGGAGCCGATCGTGAAGATGGTGATGGCGATCTGGAACAGCAGCTTCTTGCTGAACAGGTCGGCCAGCTTGCCCCAGATCGGGGTGGTGGCCGTGGACGCGAGGAGCGTCGAGGTGATGACCCAGGTGTACTGGGTCTGGTTGCCCTTGAGATCCGCGAGGATCGTCGGCAGCGCGTTGGCCACGATCGTCGAGCTGAGGATCGCGACCAGCAGCGCCAGCAGGATCCCGGACAGGGCCTCCAGGATCTTGCGGTGGGTCATGGGTGTTGCGTCTGTCATCGAATGGCCTCCGGGACCAGCAGGTGAGCGCGCAGGTCGTCGGTGAACAAGCCGAACTGGCGTACGAACGCGCGGACGTCTTCTTCGGACCAGTCGGCGAGCGCCTCCTGGACGAGGGTGATCTGGGCCTGCCGCCAGCCGTCGAGCATCTCCAGCCCGTGCGGCGTGGCGGAGATGAGCTGCGCGCGGCCGTCGTTCTGGCAGGCCCGGCGTTCGACCAGGCCCGCCTTCTCCAGCTGCGCGACCTGCCTGCTCACGACGGACGTGTCGACCAGGTGGAACTGCGCCAGCTCGGACACGCGGGCCTCGCCGCGGCGCGCCAACTCGGCGAGCAGCGTCACGGCGGCCGGGTTCAGATCGCGCTCGTCCCACACCTTCGCGGTCATCACGTGCTTGAGCTGGAACATCGCGTGGAGCTGACGCAGGACGTCGATGCAGCTCTCCCTGGTCGGGCCCATCCCATCACCTCGTTAGTTGTCAATGACAACTATATGCCTGGATAGTTGCCCAATACAACTGTTCTGACTGTGACGTGGAGGACCACCCGACAGGAGGAATCCGGGTCTCAGGAGGCTGGAGCCGAGGAGGCCCTGGGTGACTACGCGGCGCGACGCACGTCTTCGCGTATCAAACAAGGGGCGATCAAGGTACACACGAAGGGGAAAGTGCCCCTCTTGGCCGGTATCCGTGCGACGCTATGTAACCAAGCTGCACTCGAAGGTGGCATCAAGGAGTCAACCAGCCAGATGAAGGGTTAATGTCGTCGCGTCGGGGTTGGATGCTTGACGTGGACGGTGCGCCTTGCTGGCGCCTCTAAGAACGTGGAGACTGCGCCCGGATCATGACAGCGAACGCCGTACTAAGTCCCATCCCTACTCCGCCACACCGCGAACCACCCCCCGGCGTCACCGCGATGGTGCGCATGATCCGGGAGAGCTTCGCGGTGGTGGAGCCGCGCGCCGAAGAAGTCGCCAAGTTCTTCTACGGCATGCTCTTCAGCCTCTCGCCCTCCACCCGCGAGATGTTCCCCGCCAACATGGAGGTGCAGCGCAGCCGCCTGCTGCGCGCCCTCGTGCACACGGTGCAGATGGTGGACCGCCCGGACGACCTCATCCCGTTCCTCCGCCAGTTGGGTCGTGACCACCGCAAGTTCGGTGTCGTGACGATCCACTACGAAGCCGTCGGCACCGCGCTGCTGGCCGCCGTGAAGAAGTACGCGGGCACCGCCTGGACCCCAGCGGTCGAGATGGCGTGGGCCGAGGCGTACACGATCATGGCCAGGTCCATGCAGGAAGCGGCGGCGGCCGACGACGGACCGGCGTTCTGGCGCGCCACCGTGCTGGAGCACCAGCGCGTGAGCTGGGACCTGGCCGTGGTCAGGCTCCAGCCCGACCACCCGCTGCCCTACCGGGCGGGCCAGTACCTCAGCGTCGAGACACCGCAGCGCGGCAGGCTGTGGCGGTACTTCTCACCCGCCAACGCCCCGCGCGAGGACGGCTCCATCGAGTTCCACGTGCGGTCCGTCGAAGGCGGCTGGGTCAGCCGCTCCGTCGTCGGCCACACGCAGCCAGGCGACGTCTGGCGCCTCGGCCCGCCCATGGGCAGGCTCGGCGTCGACCGGACGTCCAAGCAGGACGTGCTGATGGTCGCGGGCGGCACCGGCGTGGCGCCGATGCACGCGATCGTCGACGAGATGTCCCAGTGGGGCGAGAACCCCAGGGTCCACCTGTTCGTCGGCGGCAGGACCCGCGAGGACCTGTACGACCTGGACAACCTCCAGCGCATCGCCATGACCAACCCGTGGCTGACCGTCGTCCCGGTCCTGGAGTCCGACCCCGGCGCCCGAGGCGTCGAGCAAGGAACCCTCGCCGACGTCGTCACCCGCTACGGCGCCTGGGAAGACCGAGACGTGCTCGTGTGCGGCTCCCCCGCCATGATCCGCTCCACGGTCTCCAGGATGCTGGTCGCGGGCACACCGCTGGACCGCATCAAGTACGACCCGTTCACCCTGGACTAGACGAGGTCCAGTTCGACGCGCCGGCTGCCTGCCCGCAACCGGCGCGTGCGTGGCGACGGCACTGGGGCCACGAACGGCCGCGCCACGACGCGGTCGGCTCGCTCGACGAGCCGACCGAAACGACTTGACGAAAATAGCGGAACCTCGATTTCCGGGCCACGGTTTCCCCCGCCCCAATCGAGAATCAGCGGTGTCGAATAGACGTCCCCCGACCAGGGGGACCCCTGATTTCAACGCTACCAAGCCGCACCGACAATTTCGATTCACGGCGATTTGCGAAAATACGTCTCCGCTGGTCAGCGCGGTTTCCTCGACTTGGGCCCCCAGAATTGTCGGACCTCGTCGGTAGAGTGGAATTCGGGGGGATCCCCGACCGGAAACCGAGCTTCACTCAAGATCGACCGTTACTCGGAGTGGTCGCCGAGCGGTTGTGAGAGCGCGTCCACAATGGGTCCGGGTGAAACATTTTCACGATTCCCCAGGGGCCGCTAGAGCCGATCAGTCCACGGGTGGTCGCCGTAGGTGTCCGTGATGGCCGCGTGGAGCCACGTGCGTTGGCCGGGGGTCAACACCGGCAGCAGGTGGTCGAAGTCTTCCTGGTCCTTGGGTCGTGGGGTCGCCGCCTTGTAGAACAGCTGCACCTCCGGCGCCAGGTACGGGATGTCGTCCGGGCCGGTGTGCCGCAACGACTCCACGGGTCTGCGGAGGGCGGGGTTTCGGCGGGACACCCAGTCCTGGCCGTCCGACTCGTCGAGCATCACCTGGATCCGCCACGGGGCGTCCGCGGCGGGCCTGCACCAGATGTCGTGCACTCCCAACGGGAGCAGCTCGTCCGCCAGCCACGGCCGCAACACCCCCGGCGGGTCGGCGGCCCACCACTCCCACCCGACCAACGCGCGTTGAACGGCCACCTGGTCACGCCGAAGCAGCAGCACGTCGATGTCGGCGTGCGGGCGGAAAGCCCTTCCCACCGCCAACTCCACCGCGTACCCGCCTGCCAGCAGCCACGGGGTCCCGGCGAACAGCCGGGACACCTCGGCGGGGGTCGCGGGATCCCAGGTCACTTGCGCGGCTGGGGTTTCCAGACGACGAGCGCGGTCTCGTGGCGCAGCGGCACGAGGTCGCGGCGGTAGGTCTTGTGCACGGACGCGGCGGCGTGGTCGGCCGCGGCGAGGGCGTTCGCGAGTTCCTGGGTGACCTCGGCGAGCCTGCCGCGCAGCGCGTCGACCTGGTTCTCCAGGTCGATGATGCGCTTGATGCCCGCCAGGTTCACGCCGTCCTCCTGGGACAGGCGTTGGACTTCGCGCAGCAGCACGATGTCGCGCATCGAGTACCGCCTGCCGCCGCCGGACGTGCGGCCGGGCGACACCAGGCCCAGGCGGTCGTAGCTGCGGAGGGTCTGGGCGTGCAGGCCGGAGAGCTGCGCCGCCACCGAGATCACGAAGAACGGGGTGTCCTCGTCGGTGCCGGGCGGGAAGGGGAACCCCGGTGTGCTCATGTCGACCTCCCCTTGCTCTCGAGCAGTGCGTTCAGCTCCGCTCGCGGGTCGTGCTGCGCGGTGGCCTCGGCGTAAGCCTCGAGGGCTTCCTTGGCCTTGGCGTCCATGTTGTTGGGCACGGCCACCTGGAGCGTGATGAGCAGGTCGCCGGTCTTGCCGTCGCGCTTCTCGATGCCCTTGCCCTTGGCCCGGAGGATGCGGCCGCTGGCGGTGCCCGCGGGCACCTTCAAGGTCACCTTGCCCTCGAGCGTCGGCACCGTCAACGTCGTGCCGAGCGCCAGTTCGGCGAACGACACCGGCACGTTGAGCGTGAGGTCGTTGCCGGAGCGGCCGAAGAGCGGGTGCGGATTCACGTGGACCCTCACGAACAGGTCACCGGTGGGGCCGCCGTTGCGACCCGGCTCCCCCTGTCCGGCGAGGCGGATGCGCTGGCCGTCGTCGACCCCCGCGGGGATCCTGATGGTCAGCGTTCGGGTCTTGGTGCTCACGCCGTCGCCGCCGCACTCGGGGCACGGGTCGTCGATGACGCGGCCGGTCCCGCGGCAGTCGGGGCACGGCTCGCTGAACGCGAACGCGCCCTGGCTGCGGGTCACCAGGCCGGCGCCACCGCAGTTCACGCAGGTGTGCGGGGTGGTGCCGGGCTTCGCGCCGGAGCCGCCGCACGTGCCGCAGGCGGCCGGGCTCGACAGGCGCATCGGCACCGTCGCGCCCTTGACCGCCTCGGTGAAGTCGATGCGGACGTCGGTCTCGACGTCCTCGCCGCGCCGCGGCCGGGTCGCCGAGGAGGCCGTGCCGCCGCGGCGGTTGAAGAGGCCGCCGAGCAGGTCGCCGAGACCTCCGGCGCCGGGCTGCTGGGCGCCGCCCGCGCCACCGGCGCGGTTGAACAGGTCGTTCACGTCGAACCGGGCGCCGCCGGAGCCGAAGCCACCGCCACCGAAGCCGCCGCCACCGCCGTACAGCCTGCGGGCCTCGTCGTACTGCTTGCGCTTCGCCGGGTCCGACAGGATGCCGTTCGCCTCGGACACGGCCTTGAACCGCGCCTCGGCCTTGGCGTCGCCGGGGTTGGCGTCGGGGTGCATCTCCCGAGCCAGCTTCCGGTACGCCTTCTTGATCTCGTCCGCCGAGGCGTCGGAGGAGACGCCCAGCTCGCGGTAGAAGTCCTTTTCGATCCAGTCCCTAGCACTCATCCGGACGTCTCCTCCTTTCCTCTGGTACCTAGTCCGCTGCCTGGTCAGGCACGGACACGTCACTCGCCTCGAAGTCGGTGACCGCCACGAGCGCGGGCCGCAGGACGCGGTCGCCGAAGCGGTAGCCGCGCCGCAGGACGGCGCTCACGGTCGGGCCCGCCACGTCCGGGGACGTGCCGTGCTGGACCGCTTCGTGCACCGACGGGTCGAACGGTTCGCCGTCGTGGCCGAACGACTCGAGCCCCGTGTGCTGGAGCGCGCCGACGAGCTTGTCCGCGACGGCCTTGAACGCGCCGGTCAGGTCGCCGTGCGCGGCGGCCCTCTCGACGTCGTCCAGCACGGCCAGGAGTTCGCCCGCCACCTGCGCCTTCGCGTTGGCGACCACGGCTTCGCGGTCGCGCTCCACGCGCTTGCGGTAGTTGGCGTACTCCGCGGTCAGCCGCTGGAGGTCGGCCGTGCGCTCGTCGAGCTGGGCCTTGAACTCGGCGGCCGGGTCCTCGTCGAAGACGATCTCGGGCGCCGCGTGCTTGCCGCCTTCGAACTCCACGTCGACGATCTCGGCTTCGAGCGCCTGGTCGATGTCGGGCTCGGCCCGGTGGCGGTCACCCGCCACCGGGTCGGCCTGCTCGTCGTGTGGGTGGGTCACTTCTTCTCGTCCTCGTCGACGATCTCGGCGTCCACGACGTCGTCGGCGCCCTTGGCGCCCGCGCCCGCCGCACCGGGAGCGCCCTCGGCGCCTTCAGCGCCGGGAGCCGAAGCGCCCGTGTTGGAGTACAGGGCGGTGCCGATGGCCTGCGACTCCGTGGCGAGCTTCTCCACGGCCGCGCGGACGGCGGCGATGTCGGCGCCCTTGAGGGCCTCGTTGGTCTCGGCCACGGCGGCCTTGACCTTCTCCTTGACCTCGTCCGGGAGCTTGTCCTCGTTCTCCTTGACGACCTTCTCGGTCTGGTAGACGAGGGTCTCCGCCTGGTTGCGGACCTCGGCCTCGTCGCGGCGGCGCTTGTCCTCCTCCGCGTGGGCCTCGGCGTCCTTGACCATGCGCTCGATGTCGTCCTTCGGCAGCGCGGAGCCGCCGGTGATCGTCATCTTCTGCTCCTTGCCGGTGCCCAGGTCCTTGGCGCCGACGTGGACGATGCCGTTCGCGTCGATGTCGAACGTGACCTCGATCTGCGGCAGGCCGCGGGGGGCCGGGGGCAGGCCGGTCAGCTCGAACATGCCGAGCTTCTTGTTGTCCGAGGCGAAGTCGCGCTCGCCCTGGAACACCTGGATCTGCACCGACGGCTGGTTGTCGTCCGCCGTCGTGAAGATCTCGGACCGCTTGGTCGGGATGGTCGTGTTGCGCTCGATGAGCTTGGTCATCACGCCGCCCTTGGTCTCGATGCCCAGGGACAGCGGGGTCACGTCGAGCAGCAGGACGTCCTTGACCTCACCCTTGAGGACACCGGCCTGGAGAGCGGCGCCGACGGCGACGACCTCGTCCGGGTTCACGCCCTTGTTGGGCTCGCGGCCACCGGTCAGCTCCTTGACCAGCTCGGCCACGGACGGCATGCGGGTGGAACCACCCACGAGCACGACGTGGTCGATGTCGCCGACGGAGACGCCCGCGTCCTTGATCACGTTGTTGAACGGCGCGCGGGTGCGCTCCAGCAGGTCGTTCGTGATGCGCTGGAACTCGGCGCGGGACAGCGTCTCGTCCAGGAACAGCGGGTTCTTGTCCGAGTCGACCGTGATGTACGGCAGGTTGATGCTGGCGTTGTTCGAGCTGGACAGCTCGATCTTCGCCTTCTCCGCGGCCTCGCGGATCCGCTGGAGCGCCATCTTGTCGCGGGTCAGGTCGATGCCGTTCGCGGCCTTGAAGCGCTCGACCAGCCAGTCGACGACGCGCTGGTCCCAGTCGTCGCCGCCGAGGTGGTTGTCACCGGAGGTCGCCTTGACCTCGACGACGCCGTCACCGAGCTCGAGCAGGGACACGTCGAACGTGCCGCCGCCGAGGTCGAAGACGAGGATCGTCTGCTCCTTCTCGCCCTTGTCCAGGCCGTAGGCCAAGGCGGCGGAGGTGGGCTCGTTGACGATGCGCAGGACGTTGAGACCGGCGATCTGGCCGGCTTCCTTGGTGGCCTGGCGCTGGGCGTCCTCGAAGTACGCGGGCACGGTGATCACGGCGTCCGTGATCTCCTCGCCCAGGTACGCCTCGGCGTCGCGCTTCAGCTTCATCAGGACACGCGCGGAGATCTCCTGCGACGTGTACGCCTTGCCGTCGATCGCGTCGGTCTTCCAGTCGGTGCCGACGTGGCGCTTCACCGAGCGGATGGTGCGGTCGACGTTGGTCACCGCCTGGTTCTTGGCGGGCTGGCCCACGAGGACCTCGCCGTTCTTGGCGAAGGCCACGATGGACGGGGTGGTGCGGGAGCCCTCGGAGTTGGCGATCACCGTCGGCTCGCCGCCCTCCAGGACCGCGACGACGGAGTTGGTCGTCCCCAGGTCGATGCCGACTGCTCGCGCCATGAATTCCTCCTGGTAGTACGTGCTGGTGGGTATCGCGTTGAGCGGTACCGGCTCAAGTTTGCCAGGTCCATCGGACTTGAGTCCAACGGGCTCAACCTTCTTGCCTGTCCAACGGACGGCCCACCGGTGTTGTTCCCGGATCGGAGTGATCCGGGCCACGCGCCCCCAGAGGGGTCGGACACAGGCTAGAAGTTCGACAGCACGTCGATGATCACGTTCGTGATGGTCGTCGGGTCCTTGGCGTCGTACTTCTTCGCCCCGGTCCCCTTCGAGATCGTCGCCAACGCCTCCGCGCCCGCCTTGTTGTTGGCGTCCAGCTCGCTGCCGTAGGCGATGGTGAACACCCGCACCGGCTTGTCGCCGGACGCGTCCTTGCCCTTGATCGCGGCGACCAGCTCGGCGGGCGCCTGGATCCCGCGCGCCTTGTCGTTCACGCCGTCGGTGAGCAGCACGACCGCGTTGATCGAGTTCGGGTCGTAGGTCGCGCGCACGGAGTCGACGGCCGCGTCGATCGTGTCGTAGAGCCCGGTCGCGCCGTCCGCGGTGAGCCCGTCGATGTTCGCCGCGAGGTCCGCCCGCCGGGTGCCGTCCATCGGCCCGATCGGGACCAGCGGGATGAAGTCCGTGCCGCCGTCGCCGATGCCGGAGGAGAACTTCCACAGCCCGACCCGGTCGGAGTCGGTGAACCCGTCGGCGAGCTGCCGGATGGCGGGCTTCACCAGCGCCAGCTTCGTGGCCCCCGTACCGGGCACCTTCTCCTCCATCGACAGCGAGGAGTCGATGCACACCAGCACGTTGGTCGGCTTGCGCAGCTTCGCCCAGCTCGCGAGCAGCCGCGCCACGACCTCGCCGGTGGGCGTGCCGAGCGACTTGATCTCGGCCTTCGGCAGCCACCCGTAGTTGGGGCCGTCCGGGTCGATCGGCCGCTGCTCGAAGTCGCGGAACCCGTACTTGGCGAACTCCTTCTGCACGGTGTCGGAGCGCAGGTAGGTCAGGAAGTCGTCCGCCACGGCCTTGCGCGGCCCGTCGAGCCCGTTCAGCTCGATGAACGGGTGGTCGGAGAACAGCACGCCTTCCTTGGGGTAGATCGCGACGAGCTTCGTCTTCGGCGGATCGGTCTTCGAGCAGCCCTCGTCGTCGCTGTAGGACCCGCAGGTGTACCCGGCGTTGTAGGCCACCACGGAGTTCTCCTCCATGGTCACGGCCGAGATGTACGCCTCCGCGCCGGCGGCCTCGGTCTCGGCCTGCCGCAGGTTCGCCAGGAACGTCAGGGTCGTCTTGCCGTAGTGCACGACGGAGTGCTCGATCGCCTTCATCCGCTGCGCCACGGCGTCCTTGTCCACGTCGTCCGGCCGCAGCTCGCGGATGCTGCCGATGGTGGAGAACAGCGCGCCGAGGGTGGCGTTGATGCCGGAGGTGGAGAAGTTCGGGTTGGTCTTGCCGAGCTTGAACGCGCCCCACTCGGGGTGGCCCTTGCTCGCCCAGAAGTGCGGGTCGCCCGACCACGTGGCCAGGTCCTCCCAGCCGACCTTCGCCTCGGGCCAGCCGAGCGCGCGTGCCATCGGCTCGGGCATCGCGATGGTGGACGGGCTGGTGGTGATCGACTGGCCCGCCTCGTCGGGGAACAGCGCCTGCGTCTCCGGCGTGGCCCGCTGCTTGGCCAGCGGCAGCCACACCGACGCGGCGGGCGACCACACGTCGGGCTTGCGGCCGTCCTTCTCGGTCCAGCCGCGGGCCAGCGCGGCCATCGCCGTGCCGGAGTCGACCGACGTCACGTCGATCTTCACGCACTGGCCGCCGGACTCGTGCGGGCCGTAGCTGCTCGCCAGCTCGGCGAGCTGCTTCGACTTGTCCACGGACGCCGCCACGGTCACCGTCGCCGCGGCGTTCGAACACGCGGACAACGCCGTGGCCACGGGCGGCACGGACGCCGGGGACTTGGCCTTGGGCCACAGCACGATCCCGAGCACCACCAGCACGACCAGCCCGATCGCCACGCCCCAGCGCACCCCCGGCCCGGTGCTGAACCGCAGACCGGTCGCGGCGGGCGGCGGAACCGGGACCACCGGCACGGCCGACTTGCGCGCGTGGTCCCACCACGGCCGCCACTGCTCGGGGTTGTCGCCGCACGCGCTGATGTAGGCGGCGGTCAACTCCCAGCTCGGCAGCTCCCGACCGCTGGTGGCCTCCGCCAGGTCCGCCTCGGAGTAGTCGGTCATCGCCGCGAGCTGCGCGGTGGTGAGCCCGATCTCGTCCCGCAGCTTGACCAACCGGTAGGCGAACGCCTCCGCGGGAGGGCCGTCGGGGTTCAGCATCTGGGGCAAACCTCTCGCTCAATGGTCAGGACGAGCCCGAAGTGCGAGGTGGAACGTCCCCTTGTTCACCAGATCGCGACGGCCCCTCGACCGTTACTCACCTTCGGCGGCTACTCCCATGATCGGCACATCCGCCCGGCCGGACCAGTCCCGCACCAGGTCGTGACCTCGGTGCACCCGAATGGCCGAAGCGGGCGCCCCGCGAAGGGGCGCCCGCTTCGGCCGAACGGAGGTCAGGCGGCGCGAAGCGCCACGTCACCGCTGCTCGCGGACAGGTTCAGCTCGTACTGGGCCGACGGGTCGTTCTTCACGTCGATCTTCTTGTCGCCGCTGCCCGCGTCGACGACGACCCGGTAGGCGCCGTTCGGGACCGTCACGGTGACGTCGCCGCTGCCGGCGTTGGCCTTCACGTTGTGGGCCTTGGCCAGCTCCACGACGACGTTGCCGGAACTGGCCTCGGCGGACACGTCGCCGTCGACCTTCTCGGCCCGGATGTTGCCGGAGGAGTTCACCGCGGTCACCTCGCCGGTCACGCCGGTGACGCTGAGGTTGCCGGAGCTGACCTTGGCGGTGATGCCGCCCTTGAGGTCGCTGCCGTTGACGTCGCCTGAGCCGTTCTCGACCCGCACCGCGCCCGCGATGCCCTTCAGCGTCGCGTTGCCCGAGCCGAGGGTCACGTCGACGGACGCGAGGTCCTGCACCTCCAGGTCACCCGAGCCGACGTCGCCCTTGACCGTGGTCTCCTTCGACGGGACGGCCACCTCGTAGTACGCCTCGCAGCCGTTGCCGCAGCCCTTGAGCACCAGCGCGGAGCCGTCGACCTGGTGCGTCGGACCGCTCGGCTTGTTGGACGCCTTGCCGTAGCGCAGGGTCCGCTTGATCGTGGTCGCGGACGCGCCCTCGACGGCGCGGATCTTGACGTCGCCGCCGTCGTTGTCGATCTGCACCGAGGTGATCTGGTCGTTGACCGTGTAGTCGTCGGACGAGCTCTCCTGGGCCAGCCTGACGCAGGACGAAAGGCTCATCGTCGTGACCACCGCCGCGACGGCCAACAACGCGGTTCGCTTCCCCACCACTGCCCCCTTGAAGACCTGTCCGCCCATGACGTGAACGCTAGGGGCCGAGCCCCCGACGCACACGAGGGTGGACCCCCGACTCCATACGGGGGCTATCCCTACCGCTTCACGCGAGGTCCTCGACGACCGCGCGCAACGCCGGAGCGCACCGCGCGGGGTCGGACAGGAAGCGCTGCGAGGCGATCACGTGGGTCGGCGTCATCCGCTCCCACACCAGGCCCTGGACGGGCACGTCCGTGATGACCAGCCGGAACGGCTTCACCTGCCTGCCGAGCCTGACCTCGACGCCGCGCACGACCTCACCGATGGGCAGAGCCCCCGGTCGGGGGCTCTGGCCGCGACCCGTCTGCCAGGCCGCTGCGGACTCCCGAAGGGCCCTGACCGCGGCTCGCAGCGCCGGACGCGTGAGCAAGGACGTCGAGTCCTCGTTGGTGGGGATCGACCGGGCGTCCACGGGGGTCTCGGCGCGGGCGTGGTCCAGCACGTCCGCCCACCACCCGAGCCACTCGTCCGTGACGCCCGCGCGGTCGACGCCGCGCGGCACGAACACCGGCACGGACGGGTCGAGGCCCGGCAGCTCCGGCACGGTGTCGACCGAGAGCGCGAGCGTGTCGCGCAGGAACAGGGCGGTGTTCACCGCCTGGTTGGTCCCGTGCCCGACCTGCCACGACTCACGACCGGCGAACCTCATTCACCCATTGTCCCGCGCGGGGGGCGTTGCGGGCGATGTCCCGGATACCAGGTAAGACACAACCGGTTCCAGGTCGGCCACGCTGGGTGGCTCGTCGGCGATCAAGCCCTGGATCAGCAGCCCGTCGACGGCGGCGAGAACGGCCCGGACCGCGACCGCGTCGGGGAAGTACGGCCGCATCGCCTCGACGATGAGGTCTATCCACCGCCGCGCCGCGGGCCGCAGCTCCGGCCGTCGGGCGGCGAGCAGGTACAGCTCGTACTCGGCCATCGTGCGACCGCGGTGCACGCCGACCAGGTCGACGATCCGCCGGGTCAGCTCCTCGACGCCGGAGTTGGGGGACTCGATCATCCAGACCGCCAGGTCGGCGGAGTCCCTGGCGAGCAGGTCGGCGGACCACGTGAGGGTCGCGATGAGGAGGTCGTCGAGCGAGGCGAAGTAGTAGGTGGTGGAGGTGGTGGGGACACCGGCTTCGCGCGCCACCGACCGGTGGCTCACCCCGGCAACGCCGTCGCGCTCGATCACCCGGAGGGTCGCCTCCAGGATGGCCTGCCTGCGGCGTTCGCCCCTGGCCCGTCTGCCGTCCACCTGCTCGCTCAGGACGCGCTCCTCGACTCGATCGTGTCACGCCGGCGGCGGCCGACTTGAGGCCGACGACCATAGTCGGCGTCCCGTTGATGGTGGTGGGCGAACCGGTCGGACGGGGGCAAGCCGGGCGGACCAGGCACGTTTGTGACAGCTTGCCCCGTCCGCCGGGCCGAACAGGTGGAACGGGTGTCCCGTTTCGCCGGGTGTTGATCGATACACTTCTGCGACCCCGGCCACGCCCAAGTGGTTACCGGCGAGTAATGAGGCGTAATCTCCCAAGCCACGTGCTTCTGGAGAAAGGCCGCCACCACATGGGAGCCCTGCAACTGGTCCTCGGCATCGTCGGCGTGGCCGTGAGCGTCGTCGCCTGGGCGGTGTTCGCGTCCGGAGCGGTCCGGATGGTGCGGATCATTCGGCTCGGCCAGCCCGACCCGACCCGCACCGGCCCGTTCGGGCCGCGCTTGCGCACGTTGATCGTCGAGTTCGTCGCCCACACCCGCATGGCCAAGGTGCGCAGCGTCGCCCCGTGGCACTGGATGGTGATGTGGGGCTTCCTGATCGGCTCGGCGGTGCTGTTCGAGGCGTACGGCGAGGTGTTCTACCCCTCGTTCCACTGGCCGGTCTTCGGCGCGTGGCCGATCTGGGCGCTGCTGGTGGAACTGCTGGGCCTCGGCACGGTCGTCGGCGGCGTGGCGCTGGTGATCATCCGCCAGCTCAACCACCCCCGGCGCGCGGACCGCGTGTCCCGCTTCGCGGGCTCCAACTTCAAGGCCGCGTACTTCGTCGAGGCCGTGGTGATCATCGAGGGTCTCGGCATCCTCGGCGTGAAGGCGTTCAAGCAGGCCAGCGGGATCGAGGAGCTGCCCCTGTGGTCCAGCTTCGTGACCGAGCCGCTGAGCCACCTGCTGCCCGCGTCGCCGGACTGGGTCTCGATCATGGCCGTCACGAAGCTGCTGTCCGGCATGATCTGGCTGATCGTCGTCGGCCGCAGCCTCACGATGGGCGTGGCCTGGCACCGCTTCAGCGCGTTCTTCAACATCTACTTCAAGCGCGAGGACGACGGCGCCGTGGCGCTGGGCGCGCTGCGCCCGATGATGAGCGGCGGCAAGGTCCTCGACCTGGAGGAAGCCGACCCCGACAAGGACGTGTTCGGCGTCGGCAAGGTCGAGGACTTCACCTGGAAGGGCCTGCTGGACTTCAGCACCTGCACCGAGTGCGGCCGCTGCCAGTCCCAGTGCCCCGCGTGGAACACCGGCAAGCCGCTGTCCCCCAAACTCCTGATCACCCAGCTCCGCGACCACGCCAACGCCAAGGCCCCGTACCTGTTGGCGGGCGGCCGCAAGGACATGGCGGGCGACGAGATCGGCTTGGCGGGCGACGAGTACCAGAAGCGCCTGGAGTCCATCAACGTCCTGGCCTTGGCGGAGGCCGAGCGCCCGCTGATCGGCGGCCCGGACGAGCTGGGCGTCATCGACCCGGACATGCTGTGGTCGTGCACCAGCTGCGGCGCGTGCGTCGAGCAGTGCCCCGTCGACATCGAGCACGTCGACCACATCGTCGACATGCGGCGCTACCAGGTCCTGATCGAGTCGAACTTCCCGTCGGAGCTGGGTGGGATGTTCAAGAACCTGGAGAACAAGGGCAACCCGTGGGGCCAGAACGCCAAGGACCGCTTGGCGTGGACCGAGGGCCTGGACTTCGAGGTCCCCGTCTTCGACGGTGAACTGGGCGAGGCCGAATACCTGTTCTGGGTCGGCTGCGCAGGAGCCTTCGAGGACCGCGCGAAGAAGACCACTCGCGCCGTAGCCGAACTGCTCCACACAGCGGGCGTCGACTACACCGTCCTGGGCCCCGAGGAAACCTGCACCGGCGACCCGGCAAGGCGCGCGGGCAACGAGTTCCTGTTCCAAATGCTGGCCCAGCAGAACGTCGAGGTCCTCAACACGGTCTTCGAGGGCCGCGAACCGGGAAAGCGCAAGATCGTCGTCACCTGCGCCCACTGCTTCAACACCCTGGCCAACGAATACCCGCAGGTAGGCGGCCAGTACGAGGTAGTCCACCACACCCAACTGCTCAACAAACTGGTCCGCGAACGCAAACTCGTCCCGGTAGCCGAGGTCACCGAGGACATCACCTACCACGACCCGTGCTACCTCGGGCGGCACAACAAGGTCTACGACGCCCCCCGCGAACTACTAGGCGCTTCCGGCACCACCTTGCGCGAAATGCCCAGGCACGGCGACCGTTCAATGTGCTGCGGCGCAGGCGGCGCCCGCATGTGGATGGAAGAACGCATCGGCAAGCGCATCAACGTCGAACGCGTAGACGAGGCCCTAGGCACGGCCCCATCCAAGATCGCCACCGGCTGCCCGTTCTGCCGCGTGATGCTCACCGACGGCCTCACGGCCCGCCAAAACGAGGGCACCGCAGGCGCCCACGTAGAGGTGGTAGACGTAGCCCAACTACTCCTCACCTCAGTCCGCCGCGGCCTCGAAAAGCCCCAAGAGGCCCCGACCCCCTGACCCACTGCTGACAGCGCCCCCGGTCCCTTCCGGACCGGGGGCGCCCCACGTTTCACGCTGGAACACGACGAAGGCCCAGGTAAGTTGACCAGGGCCTTAGTCGTGGATCGGGTTACGGGAAACGAACCCGCCACTACAGGGTGGGTACCCGATCAGCCAGTTCCGGTACTG
>NZ_JBHYHC010000163.1:0-19558 GCF_042738955.1 Umezawaea sp. NPDC059074 | reverse complement strand
CGGTCACACGCGTTCCGACACCGGATCCGTGGACAGGATCCTGGCGGCCACCTGGTCCGCCAACGCGACGCTGGAGTTCCAGCTCGTCACGTCCGGGTAGATGTGGGCCGTGGTCGCCAGCAGCACCGACGTGCCCTCGACCTCCACGGCGGGCCGCTGGTTGAGGAACCCCAACGGGTACACGGGTTCCACGAACGGGGCTTTGAAGACCTTGACCTCGTCGAGGTCGTCCGCCGTCAGACCCGACCCCCGGTGCAGCTCGAGGAACTGCCGCGTCCACCGCTCGGCGATCACCGCCGAATCCTCCTGGTACAGCGCCGAACTCCGGCTCGTGTAGTGCATCACGTACGCCAGGTGCCTGCCGCCGTACGTCTCCGCACCCGACAGCGCGGACATCTCGATCACGCCGTCGAACTCCGTCCCCGACCGCAGGACCGGGGCCCAGTAGTTGCCGGTCAACGGGCGCTTCAGGAAGAACAGGGCGTTCACGACCCCCTGGTACGGCAGCGACAGCGTCGGCAGGCGGTCCGCCAGTTCCGCGTCGGCCAGGCCGCGCAGCAGGGGCAGCGGGACCGTCGACACGACCTGGTCGGCCTCCAGGACCTCGCCGTCGGCGAGGGTCACCCACGAGCGCTCCGGGGTGCTCCGCAGGCCCTGCACGGGAGTGCTGGTGCGCACGACGCCGCCCGCGGCCTCGATGGAGGCCCCCAGCGCGTCGATCACGCCCTTGTACCCGCCATCGGGGTACCCGCGGGTGGCCACGTTGCTCTCGCGGCCCAGCCGCTGCCACAGGTACAGCGCGGGCACGTCGCCGAACGCGTCGCCGAACTTGGAGCCGAACATCGGGGCGAACAGCTGGGACCAGATGACGTCGCCGTAGAGCTTGCGCAGCCAGTCCTCGGCCCGCAGGTTGTCCAGGTCCTTGCCCTTGCCCAACCTGCGCAGCAGCACCGACACCGCGCCGAAGCGGACGCGGTCGCGGAACCGCAGCGGGGTGAACCGGAGCAGGTCGAGCGCGGAGTTGAAGCCGTAGTGCTCCCCGTCCACGACCATGCCCATGCGGGTGCGCCGCCACCGGACGCGCTCGCGCACGCCGACGTCGTCGAGCAGCGCCAGCAGGCTGGCGTCGGTCGGCATCACGCAGTGGTAGAAGCGCTCCACCCAGCGGTCGCCGGTCGGGAAGAACGTGCCGAGGCCGCCGAGCTGGTCGCTGCTCTCCAGCAGCGTCACACGGGTGCCCGCGCGGGTCAGGCGCTGGGCGACGGCGAGGCCGCAGATGCCGCCGCCGACCACCACGACGTGCCGGGTCGAATCAGTCATCGCGCGTCACAGCTTCCGGAACGGCGCCGGGCTCAGCCGGTCGCGCACGAGCAGCTTCGCGTACTGGCCCATCGTCCGGCGCAGCCGCAGCTTGCTCACGCTCTTCTTGCGGTCGTAGCGCAACGGCAGCGGGATCTCGGCGATCACGGGGTCGCAGTGCCGCAGCTTGAGCAGCAGCTCGACCATGCACGCGAAGCCCTGCTCCTCGACGAGCCGCTCGCCCCAGTGGTCGGTCGCCCGGCGCAGCAGCGACACCCGGTACGCCCGGAAGCCGCTGGTGAAGTCGCGCACGCCGTCGACGTCCAGCGTGTGCCGGAACAGGGCGCCCGCGCCGCGGGACAGCACCCGGCGGCCGAACGGGGCCGTCGTGTCGTCGCCGCCGTCGACGAACCGGGAGCAGATCACCACGTCCGCGCCCGCCGCGATCTCCTTCTGCAACAACGGGATCAGGCCGGGGTCGTGGGTGTCATCGGCGTCCATCACGACCACCACGTCGTCGTCGGACGCGGCCTCGACGGCCGAGCGCAGACCGGTCTGGAGCGCCCGGCCGAGGCCGAGGTTGACCCGGTGCCGCACCAGCCGGACGTCCAGCCCGTCGACGCCGCGCTCGGCGGTGGCCGCCGTCGCGTCGGACGAGCCGTCGTCGACGACCCACACGGTCAGGCCGCCTGCCAGGGAGAGGTTCGCCAGCCTGCGCAGCAGCGGCGGCAGCGAGCCCTCCTCGTTGAACGCGGGCAGCACGACGTGCGCCCGTCCGCAGGTCAGCGTCGCGCTGCCCGCCTGCGGAACGACCGACACCGGCCTGATCCGCACCTCGGCCTCTTCGAGTGCCACAGTGCCCCTCACCATTGCTCGTCAATCGGACAGCGGAGAGAATTGCCCATCCGCGTCGTCGAGTCATATTCGGCTACGTTCCGTGGTTTCTTTAACCTGGGTCAGGACAAGCGCGGTAACCAAAGTTGCAGATCCATAAACGACTGTCACCGTAAGGAGGGTTTCTTGTCCACCGGAAGAGTGATTCTTGCTGGTTCGTTCGTCTTTTTCCGTGTCGTGGACGCTCGATAACACCGAATGGGTGAACTCCATCGGGTGTCCTGTGATGGCAACGGAACGGCTGTCAAGAGCAGTCGCCGAGCCGAATGCGGAGAGGAAGTCGTTCGGGATGTGGCATGGCGCGGCGTGGCTGCCGCCGCGGAGACCGGAAAGAGCTAACCGGCTAGTGGTGTGGAATTCCCACGAAAGGGTGAATTTCGATGACTGATCTGGTGTCGGCCGTCACTTCGCCCGACTTCCCGAAACGACGTCAGACGGGCAGACCGCAGAACGGTTCCCCGTCCCGGCCGTGGTCCGCGAGGGTCAACGCGGTCGCCGTCGCGCTCGGCGTCGTCGACCTCGCGGCGCTCGTCGTCGCGGGCCTGCGGACGACTCCGGGGTGGGGCGCGGCGGTGCTCGCCGGGGTGTTGCTGCTGGGCGTCCGGTCGAGCAGCAGGATCTACCGCCGACGGCTGTGGCTGTCCTGGTTCCAGGACCTGCCGCGCTCGCTGGGGGCGACCGCGACGGCGTTCGCGCTGTTCACGTGCTGGGCCATGCTCGCCGGTCAGGCTCCCGCCGCGGCGACCGCGGCGCAGCACTTCTTCGTGCTCTTCCTCGTCTGCGGCGAGCCCGTCCGGTTCGCCGTGTTCTGGCTCGGCCGCTGGGGTCGCCGCCGGTTCGGCCGCTGCGACCGCACGCTCGTCGTCGGCGCGGGCAAGGTCGGCGCGGACCTCGTGTCCACGATGCTGGAGCACCCGCAGTTCGGCCTGCGACCGGTCGGCTTCGTCGACTCCGAGCCCGTGCTGGGCCGCGAGGACCTCCCGGTCGAGCTGCTGGAGGAGGAGCTGGCCTCGGCCATCACCCGGCTCGGCGTGGGCACGGTGATCCTGGCGTTCTCCGACACCCGCGACACCTCCGCCGTCGACGCGGCGATCACCGCGCACCGGCTCGGGTGCACGACGCTGGTCGTGCCGCGGATGTTCGAGCTGTACCAGGACAACCACGACGTCGAGCGGCTGCGCAGCTACCCGTTGATGCGGCTGGGCACGGCGCCGACGAGCAGGCCGAGCTGGTGGGTGAAGCGCGCGCTCGACGTGCTGCTGGCCGCGCTCGCGCTCGCGGTGCTGTCGCCGGTCATCGGGCTGTCCGCGCTGGCCGTGCTGGTCGAGAGCGGCAGGCCGGTGATCTTCCGCCAGGTCCGCATCGGCATGGACGGCCGCAAGTTCCGGCTGTACAAGATCCGCAGCGTCCGGCCGGGCGGCACGGACGACTCGCAGACGAAGTGGTCGGTGCAGGGCGACGCGCGCGTCGGCCCCGTCGGCCGGTTCCTGCGCAGCACCTCGCTCGACGAGCTGCCGCAGCTGTGGAACATCGTGCGCGGCGACATGTCGATCGTCGGCCCCCGGCCGGAGCGGCCGGTGTTCGTCCGCGAGTTCTCCGCCATCCACGAGCTGTACTGGGCGAGGCACCGGGTCCCCGCGGGCCTCACGGGCCTGGCGCAGGTGCACGGACTGCGCGGCGACACCTCGATCGCCGACCGGTCCCGGTACGACAACTACTACATCGCCAACTGGTCGTTGTGGCTGGACCTGAAGATCCTAGTGCTGACGGTGGGTGAATTGGCATGTCGCAAGCAGCGGTAGTCCAGTGGGGTAGCCGGTCCCGGACCCGGCGGGCGGTCGGCCGCGTCGCCGCGGTCGCGGCCCTGCTGTCCGTGCAGGCGTGCGCGTTCAGCTCGGCGGCCCAGACCGACTACGGGCCGCCGCCGAAGGCCACGGCCCCGTGCGCGTGGTGGTACGGGATCGGCGACTCGCCGACGGCCCGCGACGTCCGGCTCGCGGCGCAGCGCTACGACGTGGTGGTGCTCAACGCGATGGAGACCTCCGCGATGCGGCAGCTGCACCAGCTCAACCCGAAGATCAAGGTGCTGGTGTACAAGGACCTCTCCAGCACCCGCAACTACGCGGGCGCGGTGACCGGCGACCAGGACGCGCCGTACCTGCCGTCCGGGCTGGGCTACAACACCACCCAGCGCGAGCACCCCGAGTGGTTCGCGCGCGACACCGCGGGCAAGCGCATCGAGTGGTCGGGCTACCCGAAGCACTGGCAGATGACCGTGTGGGACAAGGCCTACCAGCTCGCGTGGTCCAAGGCCGTCACGGCGGAGGTGACCCGCGAGGGCTGGGACGGGGTGCTGGCGGACAACGACTTCAACTCGCTGAGCCACTACTCCTCCGCCGTGCTGGCGGGCACGGCCGACGTGAAGGCGACCGACCGGCAGCTGCGCGACGGGCTGGACGAGTTCCTCGGCGTGGCGGGCGAGGCGTTGACGAAGGCCGGGAAGCTGTTCGTGCCCAACGTGTCCGAGACACATCTGACACCCGGCCGCTGGACCGCGCACTCGCGGTTCGGCGGTGCCATGGAGGAGAACTTCGGCTTCCGCGACGACGGCGGCAACGGCGGCCTGCTCACGTTCCGCGGCAACGAGTTCAACGAGCTGCGCGCGCAGGCCGCGCTCGGCGAGTCGATGCTGCTGCTGGTGACCCGCACCAGGGAGGCCCGCCAGGACCGCGCCGGGTACGCCAGCGCGGCCCTGCTCGCGGGTCCGCGCACGTGCTGGACGCCCGCCACGTCCGACGACTACGTGAACCCCGAGTGGTCGCCGTTGCAGGCGTCGGGGCTGGGCGAGGCCGTGGAGACGGCCAACCGGCGGGCGGACGGGCTCTGGTACCGCACGTTCACCAACGGCTGGGTGGCGGTGAACCCGTCGTCGGGCCCGCTGAAGCTGACCCCGCCGGAGGGCCTGGTGACCCTGGAGGGCAAACCCGCCGCGGCGGTCGACCTGCCCGCCGCCGATGGGCTGATCCTGGTCAAGCCCAAGCCGTAGGTCCTGGTGGGAGGTGGTCCGGCGCGCTGGACCACCCGGCCGGTGTACCGCGATCGCAGTACGCCGCCTGCCGCGTTCGCACGACGACACGGCGGCCGGTCGCGGGGGAGCCTGGGCGCACGCCGTCGGAGGAGGAGAACGTGTCGCACCGGATCACGGCCCAGCTCGTCCGCTTCGGCGCCGTCGGCGTCGGGACCTGGGCGGTCGGCACCGTGCTGTACCTCGTGCTGCGGACCGTGACGGGACCGATCACCGCGAACGTCGCCGCCACGGTCGCGGGCACGCTGCTCAGCACCGCGGTCCACGCCAGGGTCACGTTCGGCGCGACGACGACGCACAACGCCCGCGCGCACCTCCAGGCCGCCGCGATGGTCGTGGTGTCCCTGGGCGCGGGCAACGCCGTCCTGGCCGCGTTGGGCAGCCTCGCGCCGAACGCGAGCACGGTCGCCGAGTCCGCCGCCCTCACCGCGACCGGCGCGCTGATCGGCCTCACCCGCTTCGTGGTCCTGCGCCAGTGGGTGTTCGCTCCCGCCTAGCGGAGCAGGTCCTCGTACAGCGCCAGGTGCCTGCGCGCACACGCCTCCGGGGTGAACCGGGCCTGGGCGCGGGTGGCCATCTCCTGGCCCGTGCCCGCCGGGTCGGGGTCGGCGAACAGCGTGCGCAACCGGTCCGCGAGGCCCGGCACGTCACCGGGCTGGGCCAGGTAGCCGGACGCGCCGACCATGTCCGCCACGCCCCCGGTGTCGGTGGCCACGACCGGTTTCCCGGCCGCCATCGCCTCCGCCACGACCAGCGGCTGCTGCTCCATGCTCGACGGCAGCACCAGCGCGTCGCACTCCAGCAGCAGGTTCGGCACGTCCGAGCGGAACCCGAGGAACTCCACCCGCCCCCGCAGCGGTGGTTCGGCCGCGAGGCGTTCGGCGGCCTCGCGCTGCGGGCCGTCGCCGACGACCGTGAGCCGACCGTCGGCGGGCATCACGCCGGGCATCGCCAACGCCGTCAGCAGGTCCAGCACCCCTTTGCGCGCCACCAGGAGCCCGACGAACACCAGGTGCCGCACCGGCCCGGACGGCAGCCGCACGGCCGTCGGGGCGACGCAGTTGTCGATCTGCGTCAGCCGCTTCGCGGGCACCCGCAGGCGGTCCGCGAGGAACCGGCCCATCGCCGGGGCGGGCACGATCGTGCGGTGCACGGTCCGCGCGACCAGCGCGTCGGCCGTGAGCACGGCGCGGGTGTACGCCGAGGGCGCGGAGGCGCCGGGGATGCCGCGGAACCACGGCTCGCCCACGTCGTCCGGCACCCCGTGGTAGGTGTGCACCACGGCCGACGACCGCAGGCCGGTGCTCACCAGCCCGGCCCGCCGGTCCTGCGCGTGCACCACGTCGGGCCGCCACGCGCGCACCACGCCCCTGGTGCGCCTGCCCGCGATCACGTCCCCCTTGCGCGGCACGGAGATCTCCTCGTGGTGCCCCGCGAGCAGGTCCGCGTCACGGGCGGGCGTCGGCCCGAACACCCGGACGTCGGCCAGCCCGGAACCGATCAGCGTCGCGGCCAGCCGGACGGTGACGTCCACCGGTCCACCGCGGTCCTGGGTCAGCAGGTAAGCGACGCGCAGCCGTCCACTCATGTGATCCGTCCCCTGGCGAGTTTGTCGACGAGCGTGGCGATCTGGTCCGCCATCCGACTCCGGTCGAAGAGGAGCTCGGCGCGCTGCCTGCCGCGCCGTCCCTCGGCCGCGGCGAGCCCCGGATCGGTCAACCGGTGCGCCACGGCCGCGGCTAAGGCGCCGATGTCGCCCGCGGGCACGACCGCTCCCGCGTCGGCGACGCTCTGCCGCACCCCGCCGACGTCGAACGCCACGACCGGGCGGCCGCACGCCATCGCCTCCAGGGGCACCAGCGCCATGCCCTCCGCGCGCGACGGCAGCACCACGACGTCCGCGGCGGTGTAGAACGGCGCGGGGTCGTCGCTGTGGCCCCACCAGCGCACGGACTCGTGGTCGGCGGTCGGGTGCGTGGACCGCCAGCCGTGGCCGTCCGGGCCGTCGCCGACCAGCACGAGCCGGGCGTCCGGCACGAGGGCGAGCACCTCCGGCCACGCCGACAGCAGCTGGTCCTGGCCCTTGAGGGTGGCCAGCCGCCCGACGCAGACGGCGAGCGGGCCCGGTGCCAGGCCGAGCGCCGCCCGTGCGACGGTGTTCGCGCGGGGGCGGAGGCGGTCGGTGTCGACGCCGTTGCAGACGACCTCGGCGGGCGCGGTCACGCCCGCCTCCCGGCCGATGACGAGTTCGTCGTCGCTGACGCACACCACGAGGTGCGTCCACCGCGACGCGCGGCGCTCCCACCACGTGCTGGCGGTGCGGAGGACGCCCCGCGCGGTCTGGAACGACCACAGGTGCGGCTGGAACACCGTCGGCACGCGCCCGCGCACCGCGAGCCTGCCCACGAGGCCGGCCTTGGAGCTGTGCAGGTGCACCACATCCGGTGCCAGGCGGGTCAGGACCCGGCGCAGCGCCAGCACTTCCTTCACCAGCATCGGACCGGGCTGGCGGGTCGCGTGCCACGGCCGCACGTCGATGCCGAGGCCGCGGGCCCGGTCGGCGAGCCACCCCGTCGGCGGGCAGACGACCACCACCGACCAGCCGCGCGCGCGTTGGGCCAGCGCCAGGTCCAGCACCACCGCCGCCACCCCGGCTTCCACGGGCTGCGTCACGTGCACGACCCTCACCGGAGACCTCCGCGCAGTTCGTCCAGGGCGTTCCGGTGGGTGAGCAGCGTGCCGACGCCGTAGGCGAGGACCAGCACGACGCCTTCCGCGAGCGCGCCGACCAGCGAGTCGACCGGCCCGAACACGCCGAGCCGGTCCAGCAGCACGACGGGGGTCGCGCCGATCAGCGCCGCTGCGGCCACCCGTGCGGCCATGCCCCCGACGGCCGGGGCTACGCCGAGCGCGCGCAGCCGCCACCACGTGAGCGGCACCATGACCCAGGCGACGACGAGTTGGGCGCCCGCGACGGCGGCGACCCCGTGACCGGTGGCGACGACGAGCGCGATCACGATCAGCGCCAGGTGCGCGGCTTCCAGCTTGAGGTAGAGCACGGCGTGGCCGGTCGCCTTCACGGCCTGGTACCAGATGTGCAGCACGCTGATGCCGAGCCCGTAGCCGCACAGCAGCACCAGCGGCAGCGCGGCCGACGCCCAGCGCGCGCCGAGCACCACGACCCGGTCGCCGAGCAGGGCCACCACGAGGTAGAGCCCGCCCGTCACGACGAGCACCGCGCGGGTGAAGCGGCCCATCACGGCGGCCAGCTCGTGCCGCTGCCCGGCCCGGACCAGCTTGGCGCACAACGGAAAAGCCACCGCGCCCAGCACGACGGCGACCATGATGTACGGCACCCACGCGATCCGGTAGGCCAGCGAGTACACGCCGACCGCGTCCGGCCCGAGCACGTGCCCGATCGCCAGGTAGTCGACGTTGATCACCAGCGCGGCCACCACCGCCGCCGGTCCCACCACGGAGATCCAGCGCAGCGCCTCGGCCGCCACGTCCGCGTGCCAGCTCGGCCGCACCCCGCCGCCCGCCAACGCCCCCAGCACCGGTTGCGCGACAGCCGTGCACAGCATCCCGACGATCAACGACGCCGCGCCGAAGTCCTCCAGCGCCAGCACGACCGTCACGACAGCGCCCAGCACCGCGCTCCCGGCGTCCGGCAGCATCCGGCGGCGGAAGTCCAGGTCCCGGTGCATCAGCCCCATCTGCACGCCGCCCGCCGCCGAGAACGGCAGGCTCAGCGCCGCGAGCCGCACCAGCGGTTCGGCGTCCGGGGCGCCCAGCAGCGCGGTGATCGGCCCGGCGGCGGCCGCCAGCACGACGCCCAGCAGCGCGCCGACGCCGACGCTCATCGTCAGCACCGTCCCGGCCATCCGGCGCGGATCGTGCTCGGTGCGGCTGATCACGTCGTAGACGCCGATCGACTGCACGACCTGGCCGAGGTTCACCAGCGCCACGGCCAGCGCGACCAGTCCCAGCTCGCCCTCGGTCAGCAGCGCGGCCAGCACCAGCGTCACGACCATCTGGCTGCTCTTGCTGACCAGGTTGACCGCGCCGAGCCAGAGCGACCCCCGCACCGCGAGGCCGCCGGTCACGGACCGCCCCGCCGACGGGCGGCGAACACCACGAGCAGCACCCACGCGGCCACCACCGCGAGACCGTCCGCCGTGACCCCGACCCGAGGCCCGAACGCGGACACGATCGCGGTGTCCACGGCGTGCAGGTGCAGGAACGGGAAGGCCGTCGCGGTCAGGGCGAGCCCGGCGACCCACCACCCCGGTTCCCGGCGCCGCCGCCACCACACGGCCGCCAGCGCGGCCATCGCGGGCACGGCGATCAGCACGTCACCGGGCTGGTGCACCACGCACACCACCACGGCCAGGCAGGTCAGCAGGTCCGCGGTCACGCCGTCGCCGATCCGGTCCAGCTTGCGCGCCAGCAGCACGCTCGCGGCCAGGACTCCCAGCAACGCCACCGGTTCCACGGCAGGCGGCAGCCACCCGGTGGTCCGGAAGAACACGGCCGGGAGGTCGACGCGCTGGGCGGTCATCGAGTCCACCGCGCCGTAGTCCGTGCTCGTGGCGTGCGCCAGGTTGGCCGCGATCACGTCGGCGAACGCGCCGACGCCACCACCGCGCACCACGAGCAGCACCACCACGGGCAGGCTCGCCACGGCGGCGATCGCCGTGCCCGTCAACGCCACCCGCCGCGAGCCGCGGGCGAACAGCAGCAGCGCCAACGGCAATCCGAACTGCGGCTTCAACCACGCCACCGCCAGACCGACGGCGGCCCACTTCGGCTGCCGCTCACGCCCGGCCAGCGCGCCCGCGGCCCCCAGCGCCACCAACGGGTTCACCTGCCCCAGGTACAGCTGCGCCTTGCCGACCTGGCTGGTCACCAGCAGGGTCGCGATGCCGACCGTGCCGAGCGCCAGGGGCACGTGCCGCCGGATCCCGTACGCGGCCAGCAGCGACAGCAAGACCAGCAGCAGCAACGAGACCAGCACGAAGGCGACCGCGCCGACCCGGTAGTCCACCAACGCGAACGGCAGGTGCAGCACGAGGTGGTACGGCTGGTACAGGTTGAAGTCCTGCCGCACCGGCCAGTGCGCGAACATCACCGACGGGTCGTACGGGTTGCCGCCCGCGAGGAACTCCCGCAGCGGGTAGTAGGTCGCGTCGCGGAAGTCCTGCATCCGCACCTCGGCCTTGTTCGCCGAGGTGGGCAGCGGCACCTGCCACGACGGCCGCAGCGCCCACCACGCGCTCAGCGCGCCGATGACCGCCAGCACGCCGGTCGCGACCGGCACGGAGACCCCGGTCCTCCGACCACCGCGCAATGCCGCCGCCCCGCGCCCGACCGACGTCACGGCCGCACCGCCGACTGCTCCGGGGCGGAATCGCCAGCGCCGTCGAGGACGCCGGACAGCCGGCCGGTCGGCTCCACCACGGGCAGATCGGCGCTCCGGCCGACGAGGGGTGCGGGCTCGGCGGCGGCCTTCACCGGGCGCACGACCCGTTCCGACGCGGCGGCCCACTCCCCCACGGCGGCGGCGAACGCCTTGCCCAGCCCGCCGCGCGCGGTCACGCCAGCACCACCGCGACGAGCACGGCGTCCTCGGGCAGCACGCCGAGGGCGGCGGTCAAGTCGTCCCCGGCGCCGCGGTGGGCCAGGACGACCACGGCGTCGCCGGGCTCGCGCGTGTGCCGGTTGCCGAGGTCCGGCACCAGCACCCGCGCGGGGTGCGCGAGCACCAGCCGGTCGGACAACTCCTCCGCGCGCTCCACCAGGTCCGGGGCGACGGCGACCACCCGCGGCGACCGGCCGGACGCCCGGCACAGCACGGCGAGCCGGTCGGCGAGGGCAGGGTCGGCGACGTCCGCCGTCAGCACCGGGTGCGCGGTGCCCGCGGCGGCGAGGGCCTTGCGGACGTTCTCCTGCCCGCGCGCGGTCCGCAGCCGCTGGACCACGGCCATCGCCACGGCCGCCATCACGGCGGCGGCGAGCGCCAGCCCGGTCGACAGCAGGCGGTCCGGGGCGACCTGGACGACGTCGGGCTTCGCGTCGAGCACCCGCAGCCGTCCGACGGGGGCCAGCAGGTTCGCGTCGACCAGGCTCTTGGCGATGGCCGACGCGGTCGCGCCCGCCTTCTCCTCCGTGGCGGCGCGCACCGACAGCCGGGCCAGGCCTGAGGCGGGGACCAGCTCGACCGACACGTGCTTGGCCAGCTCGGTCGGCGTGTACCCCGAGACCCCGGCGGCGGCCTGGACGACGGACGGGCTGCGGGACAGCTCGACCAGCGCGGGCAGGCCCAGCGACACGACCTCGCCGTACTGGGCCGTGGTGCCGGGCTCGGCGGCGGCCACCGGCTCGGCGAGGAGGCTGACGCGGCCCTGGAAGTCGTCGGGCCGGAGCATCCCGACGACGAGGACCAGCGCGCCGACGACCAGCCCGACGAGCACGCACTCGGCGGTGCGACGGGAGAACAGCCTCATCGTCGGCCCCCGTCCAGCATCGTGCGGAGGAGTTCGTCGTAGGACTTCATCAGCGTGTGCCCGTCGTGGTCGGTGCCCGCCGCGGCGACGGCGGCGCGGGTGTCGGGGTTGGAGAGCAGGGAGCGCAGGGCGTCCGCGACGGCCGTCGGCTCGCCGCGCGGCACCACCAGGCCGCCGCCGTCGGCCAGCGCCTCGGCGACGCCGTCGACGTCGGTCGCGACGACGGGCACGCCCGCGGCCAGCGACTCCAGCACCGCGATGGGCATGCCCTCCCAGTCGCTGGTCAGGACGGTGACGTCGGCGGCGGCGAGCAGGTCGGCCACGTCGGACCGGTTGCCCAGGAAACGGACCCGGTCGTCGATCCCGAGGTCGCGGGCGTGGCGCTCCAGCGAGCGGCGCAGGCTGCCGTCGCCCGCGAGCAGCAGCACCGAGCGGTCGTCGAGCCGCGCCCAGGACTCCAGCAGCACGTCGTGGCGCTTCTGCGGCTCCATCCGCGCCAGGCACAGCGCGACCGGCACGTCGTCCGGCACGCCCAGCGCGGACCGCACGGTGAAGCGGTCGACGCGCGGGGGCATGGGGAACACGGCGTTGCGGATGACGGTCACCGAGCCGAGCCCGGCCTCGCGCAGCCGGTCGGCGGTGGCCGAGGCGACCGCGACGACGGCGTCGGACGTGCGGCGCAGCACCCGCACGGCGCTGGTCTGGTCGGCCACCGAGACGCCGTGGAACACCGTCAGCAACGGGGTCCGGCGCAGCGGCATCATCGCGAGCCGCGCCACGGCGGACGCGCCGACGTTGTGCGCCACCACGACGTCCGGCCGGAACGCGCGGTACGCGGTCCGGGTCGCCTTGGCGGCGCGCACCACCCCGCCCGCGCGGCGGCGGGCGAGCGGCACCTCGAAGTGCGGCACTCGCAGGGCTTCGGCGCGGTGCCCGCCGCCGCTGGCGACGGCCGACTCCCAGCCGAACTCCTCCCCCGCCTTCGCCATGCCCGCGACGAGCGCCTCGGCGCCGCCGGTGCCCATCTCACTGATCACGTGCAGGACGCGCACTCCCACTCCCAGTCCGTAGTTCGGCCGCGCACGCGACCGCGATCATCAGCCACAGCGGCAGGTAGTACTGCTCGGACAGGAACGTCGACGCGACCGCCGTCGCGAGCAGGGCCGCTTGCACGGCGACCATGTGCGACCGGTCCGCGCCCGCGCGCAGCGCGCGTTCGCTCGCCACGACGGCGGCGCCGATCAGCGCGACGAAGAACAGGAAGCCGGGCAGTCCGAGCTCCGCCGCGACCTCCAGGTACATGTTGTGCGCGACCGGCGACTGCTCGTCGATCTCCGCGTTGTGCGACGCGCCGGGGTACTCCGCGCGGAACCCGCCCGGTCCGACGCCCAGCAGCGGGTTGTCGGTGAGGATGCGGGCGGCGGCCTGCCAGCGGAGTTCGCGGGTGTCCACATTGGTCGACGCGATGAAGCTCTTCTCCTGCAAGGCTTTCGCCAGCTCGTCCTGCGCCACGACCGCGCCGCCAAGTGCCAGCAGGGCCAGCACGCCGACGGCCGCCGCCAGGACTCGCAACGACAGCACCCGCCGGGCCACGAGCCAGAGCACCGCCGCGCCGAGCGCGAGCCCGCCGCCGCGGGAGAACGTCGCCGCCGCGCCCGCCACGAGCACCGCGCACGCGACGAGCGCGAGCGCCGACACCGACTTCCGGCGGCCCGCCACGAGCGGCACCACCAGCGGCAGCGCGGCGACCAGGACGTGGGCCAGGTCGTTCGGGTCGTCCAGCGGCCCGCTGGCCCGCGACTCGCCTTCGGCGATGAGGCTGTACAGCGCGCCGCCGCCTGCCACGGCGGCCCCGGCGACGGCCGACGCCAGCAGCATCCTGATCGGCACCTCCCGCGAGGCGACGTCGACCAGGATCGCGGTGACCAGCAGGAACGGCAGCCAGCGCAGCGTGTACTCCAGCGCGTACGGCTCGGCCACGTGCACGCCCGCCGACACCAGCACCACGACGGCGAACAGCGCCAGCAGCGCGTGCACCGGGTGCGGTCGGGGCCACTCGCGGTCCCGCACCCGCACGGCGAACCAGGTCACGGCGAGGAGCGCGGGCGCCAGCTTGGCCAGCTGCCCGTGGACGGCGAGCAGGTAGCCCTCGATCGGCGCCAGCGCCACGGTCGCGCACGCGAAGACGCGCAGGGACCGTTCCGGGAGCCGCAGGTCCCGCCGCGCCGCCACCAGCGCGGTCACCCGCGGGACTCCAGTCGGCGCGCGTCCCGCTCGCGGTTCAGCCCGGCCATCCGCGCCCGCGCCACGTGCTCGCCGGTGCCCACGAGGTCGAAGTGGCGGCGCAGTTCGCCCAGCACCCAGCCGAGCAGGTCGGTCTTGCGGGCGCTCGGCACGGCCATGCCGGGGAAGAACTCCATGCCCGGTGCCTCGGTCGCGTCGAGCACGTCGGTGGGGTGCAGCAGCAGCGACGGGCCGACACCGCGCAGCCTGCACAGCCGCAGCGCCGTGCGGAAGTACCCGCGGGCCAGCTTCGGCGAGGCCTGGTTGAGCTGCTGGAGGTAGGACGCGTGGATCGGGGTGCGCAGCAGCGGCATGGTCGTGACCGGCAGCTCCACCAGCGACGACGACTTCCCGACCCGCCACCGGTACGCGCCGACCGGGGCCAGCACGCGGGAGACGCCGCCGAACAGCTCGTCCGACGCGGCGCCCTCGGGGACCGAGCGGTTGTGGTACGCCCTGGCGATCGGGCCGATCCACGTCGGCCACGTGCTGGCGTCGTAGGAGTAGCCGCGCTCCACGAGCAGCTCCAGCAGGTCCGGCGTGAGGCTGTAGCCGGGGCCGCGGAAGCCGATCGGCCGGGGCGCGCCCGCCGCCACGATCGCGTCCTCGGTGCGCGACAGCTCCGACTCCAGCTGCGCGCGGGAGTAGCGGTGCAGCCAGGGCTCGTGGCCCCACGAGTGGTTCGCGACCTCGTGACCGGCGGCGCTGATGGCGGCGACGGCCTTCGCGCCGTCCTCGCACTCGACGTCCGCGCCGACCGCGAACACCGTCGTGGTCAGGCCGTGCTCGCCGAACACCTCCAGCAGCCGGGGCACGGCCGTGGGCAGGAAGCTCGGGTAGCTCGTCCAGTCCTGGTCGCCGTGGGTCTTGAGGTAGGCCCACAGGTTGTCCAGGTCGAGCGAGACGCTCGCGGTCGGCCTCACACCGCCTCCTTCACGGGCTCGGGGGCGGCCTGCGGGGTCCGGCCGAGCGCCAAGACGCCGACGACGACCAGTCCGAGACCGGTCACGACCCACCACTGGCGGCCCTCGGCGATCCGGTCGCCCATCGCGACCATGCCGACGACCGAGGCGATCAGCATCGAGACGGCGTCCATCGTGGCGACGGCGGAGGTCGCGGACCCGCGTTGCAGCGCGCCCGCCAGCAGCGCCTGGCCGAGGACGGCGGCGAGCACCAGGACCCAGGCCAGCGGCTGCCACGGCAGGCTCGTCAGGTCGCCGCCCGCGAGCGCCCGGCCCGCGACGGCGACCACGGCGAACGCGATCCCGGCGGGCACCGCGGCCGACACGACGGCGTTCGGGCGACCCGCGCGCAGGCCCAGCAGCGCGGTCAGCACGAGGACGCCGACCAGCGCGGCGACCATCGTCGGCGTGAGGCCGCGGGCGGTGGACGGCGCGGCCGCCCCGCCCAGCAGGACCATGCCGACGGCGAGCAGGACCAGCACGCCGATCTCGACCGAGGTGACCCGCCAGCCGAGCACGAGCACCCCGAAGAGGGTCGCGAGGCCGATCGCGGAGGCCGACCCGGCCTGCACGAGGTAGAGCGGCAGCGAGCCGCGGGCGAGGAAGGCGAGCACGAACCCGCCGACCTGGGCGGTGAAGCCCGCGAGGTACAGGCGGTCGGCGGCGAGCCGGGCGATCAGCCCGAGGTCCGCGCCCCGCCGGTGCTCCGCGCGGCGGGCGGCGGTGCTCTGCGCGACGATGCCCGCCGCGTACAGGACCGCGGAGGCGACCAGTTCCCAATAGCCGAGCACGTCCGACTCCTCTGAGGGCCACCTGCTCGACCGGTAGTCGTCGAGCCAACGGGGCGGGAGCGTACGTGCCGTCCTCGCCGAACACGGTAGAAGGACAGCGCTAGCATTTTTGTTGCCACACAAGGTGAATTTGACCTGTTGAGCGTCCACGATCGAGTGGTCGCGTCACACTTTCGTGGCATCTGTCGTCCCGCCACAGCAATGTCCGATTCGAACTCCGCGGGTTGTGCGGACGGTCTTCGTGGCGAAAACTCAGCGCAGCCGACCTTCTGGAGGACAGTCGTGACCACGGTGGACTCGGACCAGGACTTCCTGGCGCTGGCCGAACCGGTGCGACGGGAACTGCTCGCGCACTGCTACCGCATGCTCGGGTCGGTGCACGACGCCGAGGACATGGTGCAGGAGACGTACCTGCGCGCCTGGAAGGCCTACGACCGGTTCGAGGGCCGGTCGTCGCTGCGCACGTGGCTCTACACGATCGCGACCCGGACGTGCCTGACCGCGTTGGAGGGGCGCGGCAAGCGACCGTTGCCGACCGGTCTCGGCGGTCCCCGCACCGGCCCGGAGGAGCCGCTGGTCGACCGGCCCGAGGTGCCGTGGCTGGAGCCGATCCCGGACGCCGCGCTGACCGCCGAGCCGAACGACCCCGCCACCATCGTCACCTCGCGGCAGAGCATCCGGCTCGCGCTCGTGGCCGCGCTCCAGTTCCTCCCGCCCCGGCAGCGGGCCGTGCTGCTGCTGCGCGACGTGCTGGCGTGGAAGGCCGCCGAGGTCGCCGACCTGCTCGACACCACGACCGCCGCCGTGAACAGCTCCCTGCAACGGGCGCGCGCCCAGCTCGACGAGCTGTCGCCGAGCGAGGACACGGTCGTCGAGCCGACGACCGCCGAGCAGCGCGACCTGCTCGACCGGTACGTGAAGGCGTTCGAGGCCAAGGACATCCCGGCGATCGTCACGCTGTTCACGTCCGACGCCGTCTGGGAGATGCCGCCGTTCACCGGCTGGTACCAGGGCGGGGCGGACATCGCCCGGCTCGTCGACACCCAGTGCCCGGCCGACGGCCCCGGCGACATGCGGCTCGTGCCGACCTCCGCGAACGGCCAGCCCGCGTTCGGGCTGTACATGCGCGACGAGGACGGCGTGCACCGGCCGTTCAACCTGCCGGTGCTCACCCTGTCGCCGGGGGGCGTCACGCACGTGGCGAGCTTCTTCGACCTGCGCCTGTTCGAGGTGTTCGGGTTGCCCGCCGTGCTGGAGGACTGACGGTCAGGTCACGGCGTCGAGGTACGTCCAGAGGCCGTCCTCGCGGCGGAACGCGCTGTTCTCGCGCAGTTCGGCCGTGCGGCCGCCGTAGATGTAGTGCGCGCGGAACTCGACCGTGCCCTCGCGGTGCAGCACGCCGCCGCCGGTCGAGCCCAGCACCTCCAGCCGCGTCCACCGCGTGCCGTCGTCGACGTCCAGCGTCGCGGGCCGGGTGCTCGGGTGCCAGGTCCGCAGCAGGTAGTCCGCGTCACCGACGGCGAAGGCGCTGAACCGCGAGCGCATCAGCAGTTCGGCGGTCGCCGGGGACGTGGTGCCGAGGTGGGCTCGGGCACAGCAGTCGCTGTACGACTTGTCGAGTCCGCAAGGGCAGGGTGAGGTGGTGGTGATCGCGCGTGGGCGTTTTCCGGACACGCGGGTGATTGTGACCGATACCGGACGAGGGGACGCAGCGGTGGCAGACAACGCCGATTTCGAACGCACGCCGATGAGGTTCGTCGACCGCGTCACGGCCGACGGCGCCGACGGCTGGCCGGTCGAAGCGGGCAGGTACCGCCTGGTCGTCAACCGGGCGTGCCCGTGGGCGAACCGCGCGGTGATCGTGCGCAGGCTCATGGGGCTGGACGAGGCGATCTCGCTGGCGGTGACCGACCCGATCCAGGAGCTGATCGCGGGCGAGGTGCACTGGGTGTTCACGGCGGAGACCGGTAGCCCCGGCGGCTTGGACCCGGTGCTGGGCGTGCACGCGCTGCGCGACTCCTACCTCAAGCGCGACCCCGCCTACGACGGCGGCGTGAGCGTGCCGGGCCTGGTCGACGTGCCCACCGGCCACCTCGTCACCAACGACTACGACCAGCTCACGCTGGACCTCGGCGGCGAGTGGAAGGCGTTGCACCGCGAAGGCGCCCCGGACCTGTACCCGCTGGCGCTGCGGGACGAGATCGACTCGGTCAACGAGTTCGTCTACCGCGACGTCAGCAACGGCGTCTACCGCTCCGGCTTCGCCCCGTCCCAGGCCAGCTACGACCGGGCCGTCCGCATCCTCTTCGACGGCCTGGACAGGCTGGAGGACCGGCTCATCCGCCAGCGCTACCTCTTGGGCGACCACATCACGGAGGCCGACGTCCGCCTGTTCCCGACCCTGGCCAGGTTCGACGCGGTCTACCACGGCCACTTCAAGTGCAACGTCCGCAAGCTGATCGAGTACCCGGCCCTGTGGGCGTACGCCCGCGACCTGTTCCAGACACCGGGCTTCGGCGACACGATCCACTTCGACCACATCCGCAGGCACTACTACGGCGTCCACACGGCGATCAACCCGACCCGCGTCGTGGCGGCGGGCCCCGACCCGGCCGCGTGGCTCACCCCGCACCACCGCGACCAGCTGGGCGGCTCCCCCTTCGCCGACGGCAGCACCCCGCCGGAACCGCCCCCGGCGATCGACCGCGTGCCGGTCGTCGTGCCGCCGGGGGGCTGAGCCGGGTCAGGACGGGTCGGCGCCGCGCCAGGCGGCGACCCACAGGCCCATGCCCGCGGTGATGACGGTGGCGGCCAGCCAGCCGGTGAAGCCGCTGCCGTCCAGGTACGACCAGAACAGGCCGAGGAACGGGGCCGGGATGACCAGGGCCGCGTCGGCTCGGAGTTGTTGCGTCCAGCCCGCCGACTGGGCGGCGAGGACGGCCTCGGGGTCGGGTTCGGTGGGGCTGTCCAGGCGGCGGCCGCGGGGGTGTTTCGTGGTCGCGCGGCCGGACGGGTAGAGGAGGAGGTCGCCCGACTCGACGACGACGGTCCGGTCGCCGTGCAGCACGACCTCGGCGGGGGACGGCAGGGCGACCAGCGCGGGGTCGTAGTACACCGGGATCCACGTTTCGCGTGGGCCGTCGACCTCCAGCCACGAGCGGACGATCAGGCCGGACTGCACGCGGATTCGGCGTACCCGTGCCTTTCGGCCCGGTGCGCGGGCCGCGCGGGCTCGTGTGGCGAAGCGCCACGCCGACGCGCCGATCACCAGCAGCACGACGGCGGTGGTGAACGCCAGGCCGCTCAACGCGCGGTCGGCTCGCACGAGCAGGTCCGCGCCGGGGATCACCACGCGGTCCGGGTGGGCCGGGTCGTAGGCGACCTGGGTCTTCTGGCCCGCGGGCGGGATGCGGCCGGGGATGTCCACCAGGCCCGTGGCGCGGGTGCCGTCCGGGAGCGGCCAGCTCACCTCGACGACCTCCTCACCCGTCCGGACGACCTCGCCGACGGCCCGGCCGGTCAGCTCGCCGATCTGCCGCGACGCCGAGGTGTAGGTCAGCAGGGCCGCGGTCGCGACGCCCGCGCAGAGCAGCAGGACCACGGCGACGGCCGCCAGCCCGTGGCGCACGGCCCTGACCCGGAACAGCGTCGATGTCGGCACCGGACGATCCTCTCAAAGGCGGAAAAGGCCGACGGCCCGGCGGGAGAACCCACCGGGCCGTCGTGGAAAACCGCGAT